>NZ_BAAANT010000011.1:0-196860 GCF_039529945.1 Kitasatospora kazusensis
GCAAAACGCTCGGCTGGAGAACTCCAGCCGAGCGCCTGCGTGATCTACTGACGACCACATAGATCATCAGGTGTTGCGAGGACCCCAAGAATCCGCCGTGCGGCCGGGCCCCTTCGCGTTCCCCTGGACGAGGGGAGGAGCAGGTCGGCGCACGACGCCCGGAGGCGGCTCGGGGAGGGAACGGCCGCTCAAAGCGTTCCCGGCCCACCGCCCCCGGCGTCGTGCGCGAAGACCGCCGAACCGGTCGGCAGTCGTCCCGGGGCCCGCCGGAGCCCCGTCGGCGGCAGTGGTGGCCGCGCGGAGACACGTCGCCGTTCAACGTGTCGCCGCCCACCGAAAAGCTGCCGCACTACAAAAGGTAAGACGTATCAGGGGGTGCAAAGTTACGGGTCGGGAGTGTGAGTTGCCTCTCTCCACGCTCCGTGTGCGTTTGGTGCCCCGTGCATACCACATGCTCCACGGCGAGTGACCTCACCCTCCCCGCAGTGATGGCAACCCAGCGTGATAGGAATCGTCTCATTCCGGTACGGACCGCCCGCACCCTCAGCGGCGCGGCCGGGCGGGGAGGGAGTGCGCAGATGGCCAGGAACGTAGTCGTCACGGGCGGTGGCACCGGTATCGGTTACGAGGTGGCCCGCCGGTTCGCCCAGGCGGGGGAGCGGGTCGTCATCGTCGGCCGCCGACGGGCGGTGCTGGAACAGGCCGCGGCCGATCTCGGGCCCAATGTCACGCCGCTGGTCTGCGACCTGGCCGACCCGGATGCCGTGGAGGCGACGCTCGGTGACCTGCCCGCCCAGATCGACGTCCTGGTCAACAACGCCGGCAGCCGGGAGACCGTGATCGGGGCCGGGCCGCACGCGGTGCTGGCGCGCTGGCGCGGGGACTTCGAGCGCAACGTGCTGACCGTGGTGCTGCTCACCGAGTCGATCCGGGACCGGCTCACCCAGGGCACCGGCCGGGTGGTCACCGTCAGTTCGATCGCGGCGCTGCGCGGAGCCGGCTCGTACGGGGCCGCCAAGGCCTCGCTGCACGCCTGGAACCACTTCCTCGCCGCCCAGCTCGGCGCCTCCGGCATCACCGCCAACATCGTGGCCCCCGGCACCGTGTCGGGCACCGAGTTCTTCGGGCCGCGGCTGGACGAGGCGGAGGTGTCCCGGCGCGCGGCCCGTACGCTGCTCGGCCGGATCGGCGAGTCGGGCGAGGTCGCGGCGGCCGTCCACTTCCTGGCCTCGGCGGAGGCAGGGTTCATCACCGGCGAGATCCTGCACTGCAACGGTGGCGAGCTGCTCGGCCGCTGAGGGACACCGCTGCGGACGGCCCGGCGCGGACCGACAGGCACGGACCGTCCGGAGCCGGGCGGATCACGCCGGGGTGAAGTGGCGCAGGCGGAGGCTGTTGGTGACCACGAAGACCGAGGAGAAGGCCATCGTGGCGGCGGCCACCGTGGGGCCCAGCAGGCCGGCCGCGGCCAGCGGGATCGCGGCGACGTTGTAGGCGAAGGCCCAGAACAGGTTCGCCCGGATGGTGGCGAGGGTCCGGCGGGCGAGCCGGATCGCGTCGGCGGCCGCGCGGAGGTCGCCCCCGACCAGGGTCAGGTCGCTCGCCTGGATCGCCGCGTCCGTCCCGGTGCCCATGGCCAGGCCCAGATCGGCCCGGGCCAGCGCGGCGGCGTCGTTCACGCCGTCGCCGACCATCGCCACCGAACGGCCCTCGGCCTGGAGCCGCCGGATGACGGCGGCCTTGTCCTCGGGCAGTACCTCGGCGATCACGTCGGTGGCCGCGATGCCGACCTCGGACGCGACCGCCGCCGCAGCGGCCCGGTTGTCGCCGGTCAGCAGCACCGGGCGCAGCCCCAGCGCGCGCAGCCGGGCGACGGCCTCGGCGCTGGTGGGCCGGACGGTGTCGGCGACCACCAGGACGGCCCGGGTCGCGCCGTCCCAGCCGACCACGACGGCCGTCCGCCCGGCCGCCTCGGCCGCCGCCTTGGCCTCGGCGAGGCCGGGCGGCAGGTGCTGGGCCAGATCCGCCAGCAGGGCCTCGCGGCCCGCGACCACGGCGTGGCCGTCCACCGTGCCCCGGACACCCCGGCCCGGGATGTTCTCGAACCCCTCCACCGCGGGCAGCTCGCCGACCCGGGCCGCCGCCGCGGCGGCGACGGCGGCCGCGATGGGGTGCTCGGAGGCGTGCTCCAGGGCGCCGGCCAGGCGCAGCGCCTGCTCCTGCGGCACGTCGTCGACGGTGTGCACGGAGAGCAGCGCCATCCGCCCGGTGGTCACCGTGCCGGTCTTGTCCAGCACGACGGTGTCCACCCGCCGGGTGGTCTCCAGCACCTCCGGGCCCTTGATCAGGATGCCCAGCTGGGCGCCCCGGCCGGTGCCGACCAGCAGGGCGGTCGGGGTGGCCAGGCCGAGGGCGCACGGGCAGGCGATGATCAGCACGGCCACGGCGGCGGTGAACGCGGCGGCCGCGCCGTCGTCGGCGAGCAGACGGCCGACCAGGGTGGCCAGCGCGATCAGGATCACCACCGGGACGAAGACCGCCGAGATCCGGTCGGCCAGCCGCTGCGCCGCCGCCTTGCCGTTCTGCGCCTCCTCCACCAGCTTCGCCATCTGGGCGAGCCGGGTGTCGGCGCCGATCCGGGTCGCCTCGACCACCAGCCGGCCGCCCGCGTTGACCGTCCCGCCGGTCACCTGGTCGCCGACGGCGACCTCGACGGGTACGGACTCGCCGGTGAGCATCGAGGCGTCCACGGCGGAGCCGCCCTCGACCACGCGGCCGTCGGTGGCGATCTTCTCGCCGGGCCGGACCACGAAGTGCGCCCCGACGGCCAGCCGGGAGACCGGCAGCCGGGTCTCCCGGCCGTTCAGCAGGACGGTGGCGTCCTTGGCGCCCAGGTCGAGCAGTGCGTGCAGGGCGGTGCCCGCGCGGCGCTTGGCGCGGGCCTCCAGGTGGCGGCCGAGCAGGACCAGCGTGGTGACGGCGGCGGCGGTCTCCAGGTAGAGCATCGAGGAGGCGCTGCCGGCGGCGGCCGTGAGCGCGAACTCGTGCCTCATCCCGGTCATTCCGGCGTGCCCGAGGAAGAGCGCCCAGACGGACCAGCCGAAGGCGGCCAGGGTGCCCAGCGAGACCAGGGTGTCCATGGTGGCGGCGCCGTGCCGGAGGTTGCTCCAGGCGGCCCGGTGGAAGGGCAGGCCGCCGTAGGCCACCACCGGGCCGGTCAGCGCGAAGGCCAGCCACTGCCAGTTGTCGAACTGGAGCGCCGGGACCATCGAGAGCAGCACGACCGGGACGGTCAGCGCCGCGCTGATCCGCAGCCGCTCCAGCGCCGGGTCGGCCCCGGCTCCGGCGGTGGTGTCGGGCTCGGTGGTGTCGGGTTCGGGGGCCGGCGGCGGGGGGAGCTCGGCGGTGTAGCCGGTGCGTTCCACGGTGGCGATCAGGTCGGCGACGCCGACCCCCGGGCCGAAGTCCACCCGGGCCTTCGCGGTGGCGTAGTTGACCGTCGCCTCGACGCCGTCCAGCCGGTTGAGCTTCTTCTCGATCCGGGCGGCGCAGGAGGCACAGGTCATGCCCCCGATGGACAGCTCCACCCGCTCGCGCAGGGCGCCGGGGTCCGTGTCGGGGGTCGTGGTGCTCATGCTCTTCCGCTCCTCTGTGCGCTGCGTGCGGGGGCGCGCGGGCGGCGTGCGCCCCCGCACCGGGCTCAGGCCGTCCGGCCGACCAGCTCGTAGCCCGCCTCGTCGACGGCGCTGCGGACCTGGGCGTCGTCGATCGGGGACTGCGAGGAGATCGTCACGGTACCCGCCTTGGCGTCCG
This sequence comes from Kitasatospora kazusensis, assembly GCF_039529945.1. Taxonomy (NCBI): domain Bacteria; kingdom Bacillati; phylum Actinomycetota; class Actinomycetes; order Kitasatosporales; family Streptomycetaceae; genus Kitasatospora; species Kitasatospora kazusensis. The sequence goes on from NZ_BAAANT010000011.1 coordinate 3,814, forward strand.
CCGCGACCTCGGTGACGCCGGGGATGCCCGAGACCTCGGAGCTGACCGACTTCTCGCAGTGCCCGCAGCTCATTCCGCTGACGGTGTAGGTGATGGTGCTGGACATCGGGGCCTCCGGATGGGTCCTGTCCCGGGTCGGGGCCCGGGCTTGTTTTCCTGCACAACGATGATACCCCCAAGGGGTATTCCGGCAGGGGTGGCGGGTGTTGCCGCACTCCCGTCGATAGCAGAGGGTATTGGTTCGGTCACCCGTTGCGCCGGTTGCCGCCGCGCGGGGGCGTGTCCCGGCGGCCCCGGCGGGCTCCGGATCGGTGTCAGGGGCGGAGCGCGGGCCTGCGACGTCCGATATGTTCGGTATGTGTTCCGGATCCGCCGCGCCCAGTCGCTCTCGGCCCCCAGAGCCAGCGGGCTCCCGCGGGCCCGGCGGGAGCGTGCGATCCTCGCCACCGATCTGCAGGACCTCCCCTGGTGGCGCCGGGCCGGGCCGGCCCTGCTGGCCATCCTGGTGATCTCGCTGGCCGACTTCCTCTCCGGCCGGGACAGGTACCTCGCCCCGCTGATGGTCGTGGTGCCGTCGATCGCCGCGCTCACCCTGCGGCCGGTGGAACTGCTGCTGGTCTGCCTGTTCGGCCTCGCCGCCCTGATCGGGCTCAGCCGGTACGACCAGGTGAGCGAGCTGCACGACGGCCGGTTCCTGTTCGGGGCGATGGCCAGCTACACGGCGCTGACGCTGTTCAGCGCCGTCCTCGCCCGGCTCCGGATGCGCCGCGCCGCCGCGTTCGCCGCCGTCAGCTCCGTCGCGGAGGCCGCACAGCGCGCGCTGCTCAGCCATCCGGGCCCCTCGGTCGGGCCGCTGCGGCTCGCCGTCCGCTACGTCTCGGCCGCCGACGCGGCCCGGATCGGCGGCGACCTGTACTCCGTCCTGGAGACCCCGCACGGGACGAGGGTGCTGGTCGGCGACGTCCGCGGCAAGGGGCTCGGCGCGGTGCAGACCGCCGCCGTGGTGCTCGGGGCCTTTCGCGAGGCGGCGTACGACGAGAACGGGCTGTACACGGTCGCCGACCGGATCGAGGCGAGCGTCGAGCGGCACGTGCCGGACGGCGAGTTCACCACCGCGCTGTTCGCCGAGTTCCGCCGGCCGGGCGCGGTCGAGCTGCTGCACTACGGGCACGTGCCGCCGATCCAGGTCAGCCGGGAGGGGCTGGTGACGGTACTGGAGGCCGCCGACCCGTGGGTGCCGCTCGGCCTCGGCCGGCTCGCCACCGGCCGCCCGCAGAGCATGGACCTGCCGTTCGGCGCGGACGACGTCCTGGTGCTCTGCACCGACGGCGTCGTGGAGGCCCGGCACCACCGCTCGGGCGAGTTCTACCCGCTCGCCGAGCGGGCCGGCCCGCTGGTCCGGGACGCGGCCCGCTCGGCGGCCGAGCTGGAGTCGGCCGTCGGGCGGCTGTTCGACGACCTGTTGGCGCACACCGGCGGCGAGCTGGGCGACGACGCCCTGCTGCTGCTCATCACCCGGACCGACCGGGACCGCGCGCGGCTCTGAGCCTGCCGGGCGGGCCGGACGGTACGGACGCGGCGCTACGTCAGCCGGGCGAGCCGGACGGGCCGGACGCGGCGGTGACCCGGGCCAGGGCCTGGAACAGCAGCTCGGTGGAGGCCGCCCCCGGGTCCGGATGTCCGATGCTGCGCGGCCCCAGGTAGGAGGCCCGGCCCTTGCGGGCCTGGAGCGGGACGGTGTCGCGGACGCCCTGGGCGGCGGCCTCGGCAGCCGCCGAGGCAGCGGCGGCCAGGGTGGCGTCCGGCTGGCCGAAGGCGGCCAGCGCGGGCGTCCAGGCGTCGACGACGGTCTTGTCGCCCGGCTCGGCCGCGCCCAGCTTCCGGATCGCCGCCAACCCGGCCGCCAGCGCGGCGGCGAACTCCGCCCGGTCGGCGCGCTCGCCGGGCAGCGCCGCGCCCATCGCCCGGAAGGCGCTCCCGTACAGCGGGCCCGAGGCACCGCCCACCTTGGAGATCAGCGTGGTGCCGGTCCTGGTCAGAACGGCTCCGACGGAGGCCGGGGTCAGGTCGTCGAGCGCGGCCAGCACGGCCGTGAAGCCCCGGCGCAGGTTGCTGCCGTGGTCGCCGTCGCCGATCGCGGAGTCGAGCTCGGTCAGGCGGCCCTCCTGCTGTTCGACCGCGGCGGCGATCTCGCGGACCCAGGCGAGGGCGAGCGGGATGTCGACGGTGTCGTGCATCCGGAGCTCCTTTCAGGACCAGGTCAGGGCGGCGGTCGTGACGGGGGCGTCCCACAGGTCCAGCAGGTCCGGGTCGGCCTTGGTGAGGGTGAGCGAGAAACCGGCCATGTCCAGACTGGTGACGTAGTTGCCGACCAGGTTGCGGGCGATCCGGATGCCGCGCTCGGCCAGCCGGGCGTGCACCTCGCCGTACACCACGTACAGCTCCAGCAGCGGCGTGCCGCCGAGCCCGTTGACCAGGGCGATCACCTCGTCGCCCGCCGCCAGGTCGTGGTCGGCCAGGATGGTGTCGACCACCTCGGCCACCAGCTCCCGGGCCGGGCGCAGCGCCTCCCGGCGGCGGCCGGGCTCGCCGTGGATGCCGACGCCGACCTCGATCTCGTCCTCGGGCAGGTCGAAACCCGGCTTGCCCGCCGCCGGTACGGTCGCGGCGGTCAGCGCGATCGCGAAGGACCGGGACGCGGCGTTGACGCGCTCGCCGAGCGCCGCCACCTCGGCCAGGCCGGCGCCGCGTCCGGCCAGTGCGCCGACCGCCTTCTCGACCACGACGGTCGCGCCGGTGCCCCGGCGCCCGGCCGTCCAGGTCGAGTCCTCCACGGCGACGTCGTCGTCGACCAGGACGGTGCGGACCTCGATGCCCTCCTCGGCGGCCAGCTCGGCGGCGAGGCCGAAGTTCATCACGTCGCCGGTGTAGTTCTTCACCACCAGGAGCACGCCCGCGCCGCTGTCCACGGCCCGCGCGGCGGCGAGCACCTGGTCCGGTACGGGCGAGGTGAAGACCTCGCCCGGGCAGGCCGCGTCGAGCATCCCCGGGCCGACGAACCCGCCGTGCAGCGGCTCGTGGCCGGAGCCGCCGCCGGAGACCACCGCCACCTTGGGGGCGGCCGGGCGAGAGCCTCTGACGATCACCCGGTTGTCGAGGTCCACCGTCAACTCGGGGTGCGCGGCGGCGAATCCGGCCAGCGCGTCGGCGAGCACGGTGTCCGGAGTATTGATCAGCTTCTTCAAGGCGGGCTCCTTCGTCAGCTCTTGCAGGCGACGTTACGCCGAGCCCCGCTCTAAGGTCGTGAGCATGGCAGAACATGTTGGCATCGTCCTCGTCTCGCACAGCGCCGCGATGGCGGCCGGACTCCGGGAGCTGCTGCTCGAACTCGGTTCCGGGAGCGTCCCCGTGCTGCTCGCCGGAGGCACCGAGGACGGCGGGCTCGGGACGAGTTACGACCTGATCGTGCGGGCGGTCGCGGCAGCGGACCGTGGCGCCGGCGTGGTGGTGCTGCCGGACCTGGGCAGCTCGGTGCTCACCGCGCGGACCGCGCTGGAGGACCACCCCCGCGAGGACGTGGTGCTGGTGGACGCCCCCTTCGTGGAGGGCGCGGTCGCGGCGGTCGTCACCGCCTCGGCCGGGGCCGGCCTGGCGGCGGTGGTCGGCGCAGCCGAAGGGGCCCGGGACTTCCGCAAGTTGTGACGGTGCAACGTGCGCAAACGGGTAACCCGAGCAGGGGCGCGGGGAACTGCGCGATCAACCGTGCACCACCGTTGCTCCCGCTTCGCGCAGTCTCCGCGCCCCCAGGGGGGCACCCCGTCCCGAACGGTCAACCCGTGCCCCCCGGGGGGGCTATTTCGCGTCGGCGTAGCACCCCACCACCGCGGTGCTGAGCGGAAAGCGGACGGGGGTGTCGCCGAAGACCAGGGCCCGGGCCTCGTCGCCGGCGGCGGCGACCGCCGCGGAGACCTGGTCGGCGAGGTTGGCGGGGGTGTGGACGACGACCTCGTCGTGCTGGAAGAAGACCAGGTGCGGGCGGTCCGGGCCGGACTCCAGGGCGGTGAGCCGCCGCCGCAGGCCGGCCAGGAGGGCGAGAGCCCAGTCGGCGCCGCTGGCCTGGATGACGAAGTTGCGGGTGAAGCGTCCACGTGCCCGGGCCGAGCGCCCGCCCGCCTCGCCGGAGGTCTCCGGGGCCTCCGTCAGGTCGAGCCACTCGTCGGACGGCGGCGGGCAGGCCCGGCCCAGCCGGGAGTGCACGATGCCGCCGTCCTCGCCGGTGCGGGCGGCCGCCTCGACGTAGCCCATCGCCGTCGGGTACTGGCGGCGCAGGGTGGCCAGCAGCGGGCCGATGTCGCCGCTGGTCTGGCCGTACATCGCGCCGAGCAGGCCGAGCTTGGCCTTCTCCCGGTCGCCCTGGAAGGCGTGGGCGGCCAGGGCCGCGTACAGGTCGCCCTCGGCGGCCGTCCGGGCCAGGCCCGCGTCCTGGGAGAGGGCGGCCAGGACGCGTGGTTCGAGCTGGGCGGCGTCGGCGACCACCAGGGACCAGCCCGGGTCGGCGACCACCGCGCCGCGCAGGATGCGCGGGATCTGCAGCGCCCCGCCGCCCCGGCTGGCCCAGCGGCCGGAGACCACGCCGCCGACCACGTACTCGGGGCGGAACCGGCCGCCGCGCGCCCAGGTGTCCTGCCAGGCCCAGCCGTGGGCGGCGTGGATCCGGGACAGCTCCTTGTAGCGGATCATCAGCCGGGCGGCCGGGTGGTCGACCTTCTCCAGCTCCCAGGAGCGGGTGGATTCCAGCCGGATGCCCTGGTCGGCGAAGGCGCGCAGCACCTGGGTGTGCGAGTCGGGGTTGAACGGGCGGGAGCCGAGCGCCTGTTGCAGCTCGGCCGTGAGGTCGGCGAGCAGCCTGGGCTGGGTGCCCGGTACCTGCGGGCGCGGGCCGAGCAGGTCGGTGAGCAGCCGGTCGTGCAGATCGGCCCGCCAGGGCAGCCCGTCGTAGGTGATCTCGGTGGCGAGCAGGGCGCCCGCCGACTCGGCGGCGATCAGCAGCCGGAAGCGGTACCGGGCCGCCTCGTCCTCGATCGCCAGGAGCCGGCGCTGCTGGTCGGCGTGGACGGCGACCACCGCCGCCAGCGGGTCGGTGCCGGGCGGGAGTTGCAGCCGGTCGGGGGCGAAGAGGCTGTCCTGGTCGTCCGCCGTGCCGCTGTCCGCCAGGTCGGCGGGGACGGGCAGCCGGTGCAACCGGGCCCAGGCGGCGCCGAGCGAACGCGGACTGCCCCAGTGGCCCTCGTGCCCGAGCAGCAGCGCCTCGGTCAGCCGCAGGTCGTGGCAGCGGGCCACCCGCAGCGGCAGCAGCGGCGCGTAGGCGCTGTCGGCGGCGGCCCAGACCCAGCGCGGGCCCTCCGCGCGTTCGTGCCGCGTGACGGCGGCGGCCAGATCCGGGGCGTGGACGGGCGCGCCGAGGGCGCTGCCGTCGTCGGCGAGCGGCTGGAGACGGCCGCCCGGACCGTGCTGGTCGGGTACCAGGGCCATGCGGGGTGCCACGGGCGGTTCTTCTCTCGGAGGCGGATCGGACGTGAGTTCGTCCGACGGTAGCGCTCCGCACCGACAATCGCGCGGACCCGGGGCCGGGGCGCGGCCGAGCCCGCCCGGCAGGGCCGCCGGGGCGGCTTGCCGAGGCCGTCTGCCGCCCGGTCCTGACACCCAATAGGCTCGGAAGAATGAGTGACAACCCCTTCTTCGCCGCCAGCACCCTGGTCCACGAACTGCCGCCGTTCGCCGAGATCCGGGAGGAGCACTACCTGCCCGCCTTCGAACGCGGTATGGCCGACCAACTCGCCGAGATCGCGGCCATCGTGGCCGACCCCGAGGCGCCGACCTTCGACAACACCGTGGTCGCCCTGGAGCGGTCGGGTGCGCTGCTGGGGCGCGTCCGGCTGGTCTTCGAGAACCAGGACGCCTCCGACAACACCCCGGCCGTCCAGGAACTGAGCGCGCGGATCAGCCCCCGGCTCGCCGCGCACCGCGATGCGATCCACCTCGACGCCGCGCTCTACGCCCGGGTCAGCGCCCTGTACGAGGCCCGCGACACGCTGGGGCTCGACCCGCAGGACCTGCGCCTGCTGGAGCGGCACCACCTGCGGTTCGTCCGGGCCGGCGCCCGGCTGTCGGCGGCGGACCAGGACCGGCTGCGCGAGATCAACGCCCAGCTCGCCACGGACGCCACGGCCTTCCAGCAGAACGTGCTCGCCGCCAGCAGGGCCGGCGCCGTCGTGCTGGACAGTGCCGAGCAGCTCGACGGCCTGTCCGCCGACGCGGTCGCGGCGGCCGCCGAGAACGGCCGGGTGCTGGGCCACCCGGGCAAGTACGTCCTGAACCTGAAGAACACCTCGCACCAGTCCGAGCTGAGCCGGCTCACCGACCGCGGGCTGCGCGCCCGGCTGCTGGCGGCCTCCGTCGACCGCGCCGCCGACACCAACGGCCCGCTGGCCATCCGGCTGGCCGGGCTGCGTGCCGAGCGGGCCGCCCTGTTCGGCTACCCGAACCACGCCGCGTACGTGGTCGCCGACGAGACCGCCGGGACGGTCGAGGCCGTGGACACCATGCTGGCAGGCCTGGTCCCCGCCGCCGTCGCCAACGCCGAGCGGGAGGCCGCCCGGCTGGCCGAGGCCGCTGCGGCGGACGGCGTCACCGGGATCGCCGCGCACGACTGGGCGTACTATTCGGAGCGGGTCCGGCAGAGCGCCTACGACCTGGACGCGGCCTCGCTGCGCCCGTACTTCGAGCTGGAGCGGGTGCTGCGGGACGGTGTGTTCTTCGCCGCCGGGCTCGCCTACGGGCTGACCTTCACCGAGCGGCCCGACCTGCTCGGGTACCACCCGGACGCCCGGGTCTTCGAGGTGTTCGAGGCTGACGGCACCCCGATCGGGCTCTTCCTCGGCGACTTCCACGCCCGCGACTCGAAGATCGGCGGGGCCTGGATGAACGAACTGGTCCACCAGTCCGGGCTGTTGGGCCAGCTTCCGGTGGTGGTCAACAACCTCAACATCCCCAGGCCGCCCGCCGGGGAGCCGGTGCTGCTCATCTGGGACGAGGTGCGCACGCTCTTCCACGAGTTCGGGCACGCGCTGCACGGGCTGTTCTCGGACGTCCGCTACCCGTTCTTCGCGGGGACCGAGGTGCCCCGGGACTTCGTGGAGTTCCCGTCCCAGGTGAACGAGATGTGGATGACCTGGCCCGAGGTGCTCGCCAACTACGCCCGGCACCACGTGACCGGCAAGCCGCTGCCGGAAGAGGTGGTCCGGAAGATGGCCGCCGCTGAGAAGTTCGGCGAGGGCTTCAAGACGGTCGAGTACCTGGCCGCCGCGCTGCTCGACTGGGCCTGGCACACCGTCCCGGCCGGGCAGGAGATCGCCGACGCCCGGGAGTTCGAGGCGGCGGCGCTGGCCGCGGCCGGGCTGGCGGTGCCGGCGATCCCGCCGCGCTACCGCAGCACGTACTTCACCCACGTCTTCGCGAACGACTACAGCGCCGGGTACTACGCCTACATCTGGTCCGAGGTGCTGGACGCCGACACCGTCGAGTGGTTCCGGGGCAACGGCCGCACGGTGCGCGAGAGCGGCGGGGTGTTCCGCGCCGAACTGCTCTCCCGGGGCGGCAGCGTCGACGCGCTCGACTGCTTCCGTGCGGTGGTCGGGCGCGACCCGGAGATCGCGCCGCTGCTCGCCCGGCGCGGGCTGGCCGGGGTCTGACGGGTGCCCGGTCGCTCGGCAGCGCGGGCCGGGCCGCGCTGCCGAGCGGGTCGTCAGGTCAGGTCGTCAGGTCAGGCCGTCAGAGCGGTTCATCAGACCGGGTCGTCAGGCCGGGACGATCGAGAACGACCCGTTGCTGATCCCGGTCTCGGTGTACTGGCCGCTGTCGATGGCCTGCGGGTTGTAGGCGTCGAAGATGCTGCCGTTCACCACGACGTTGGAGAAGTCCAGGCTGTCGAACGAGGGGTAGCTCTGGCTCGGGGACTCGATCACGGCCTCCGCGCTGACGTTCTGCGCGCGGATGGACTTCTGGACGGTCCTGGTCCAGCCCCGGGAGTTGTCGGTGAGCTTCAGGGTGTAGCTGGTGCCGCCGGTGTAGACGACCGAGGCGGTGAACCTGTCGCCCGCGCCCACCGGGTTGCTGAAGAACACCGGCGGGGCCGGGTACATCTCGTACCAGCCGGAGTAGACCGGCGAGCCGCTGGAGCAGTCCACCTGGACGCCGGTCTGCTCGACGGTCTGCGAGCCGTAGCCGTCGATGCCGACCCACGGGGCGAACAGGTCGTTGTAGCTGTTGCACTGGACGTCGGGCATCGTCCAGGAGCCGGAGATCGACCGGAAGCCGCGGCCCTGGGCGACGTAGCCGCCCCAGACGCCGCCGGCGTAGCCGCGCGGCGAGCCGTAGGTGTGCGCGGCGCCGTAGCCGTGGGTGGCGGCGGAGGCGGACCCGGGGAAGGCCAGCGCGGCGCCGGAGAGGGTGAGTACCGCGGCGAGGGCGAGCCGGCCGGTGCGGGCGAGGGACATGAAGGACTCCTTGTGGGGGGTGGGATCCTGAGCGGTCCGGGTGGTCGAGAGGTGGGGTCGACCAGCGGGCCGGAGCTCCAAGGCTGCTGGTGACCTGGGCCGTTCGGAAGGCGTACGGGGGGTCAGGAACCCGACATGGCGGAAACATGTCATGCGATCAAAGCCTTGATTTCCGGACAGCGGTGCCGCACAGTCTGGACTCGTCAGGGATTGAGGAGGAGGCCCGTGCCGGGTACAGGCAGGTTCGCCGGGCTGGGCCTGGGCAGTACCGAGGAGGAGGTTTACCTCCACCTGCTCAGCACCTCGGGCGGCTCCGTCCAGCAGCTCGGCTCCCGGCTCGGGCTGACCCCTGAGCAGGTCGTCGACGCACTGGAGGGGCTGTCCGGCAACGGGCTGGTCGACTGCCCGCCCGGGCAGCCCCCGGTCTGGAGCGCCGTCCCGCCCGACGTGGCGCTGGAGGAGCTGCTGCTCCGGCGGGAGATCGAACTGCGCCGGGCCCGGGGCCGGATCGCCGAGCTGGTCCGGACGTACCGGCGCGGCCGTCCGGACTCCGGGGCGGGCGAGCTGGTGGAGGTGATCACCGGGCGGGAGTCCATCGCGGAGCTGTGGCGCACCCTCCAGCTCGGCGTCCGGAAGCAGTTGCTGATCCTGGACCGGCAGCCCCACATCCGCCGGAGCGATCCGGAGACCGAACTCGCCGTGCTGAGACGGGGAGTGTCCGTGCGGGTGGTGTACGAGAGCCGGGTGCTGCGGGAGCCGGAGCGGCTGGCCGAGATCCGGACCTTCGTCCACGCGGGGGAGCAGGCCCGGGTGCTCCCCGGGCTGCCGCTCAAACTGGCCCTGGTGGACGACCGGTGGGCGCTGCTCCCGGTCAGCGCAGGGAGCGAGCTGCAGAGCGTACTGCTGGTCCGCCCCTCCTCGCTGCTGGACGCGCTGTTCGGGATGTTCGAGCTCTACTGGTCGCAAGCCGTGCGGATGCCCACGGCGGACTCCGGCGCCGCGCCGGTGGACCGGCACCGGCAGCTGCTGGCACTGCTCGCGGCCGGGCTGACGGACGAGAGCATCGCCCGCCAGATGGGCGTCTCGCCCCGGACGGTGCAGCGCTGGGTCCGTGAGCTGATGGACCGCTTCGGCGCGCGGACCCGCTTCCAGGCGGGCATCCAGGCGGCCAGGGCCGACCTGCTCTAGCGCTGCGCCGCGCGGGGCGGGTGGGTGCGGCGCCGTCGCCGCCGGCGCGCCCGGTCAGCGCGGGCTCAGGGTCAGCGTCACATGGCGGCCGGGTGGCAGCAGTACGCGGGCCGATCCGGCCCGGTCGCCGCGTGGTTGGTCGAGGTCGACCGCGTAGGGCCGCGCGCCGCCGACGGCCAGCCGCGCGCCGTGGGGGTACGCGGTGCCCGGGACGACCAGGTCCGTCCAGCCGTCGCCCGTGGTGAAGGCCGCCGAGTAGACGCCGCCCGCATAGGACTCGGTGGCGGGCGTACCGGCGACCGCGGCGGCGTACGGGGCGAAGGCGGGTTCGTCGCCGGGCGCGGGCCGCCCGTCCGGGCCCAGCCCGCAGTAGCCGCCGCTGCCCTGGCACCAGTACCACATCGTCCACGCGGTGGCGAAGCCGGACATCGCCGCGACCTGCCGCCGCACCAGCTCGGTGTTGCCCGGGGTGCGGGAGTCCGGCGGCCCCCACTCGCCGACCAGTACGGGCAGGTGGCCGGCCTGCGGGTAGGCGGTGATGGCGGCGGTGTAGTGGTCGACGAAGCCGTCGGACGGGTCCCAGTCCTGGCCCGCCTCGACCGCGGTGTCGTAGAAGTGCGGCGCGTAGCCCAGCCGGGCGGCGCCGGGCCGGGGGTCGGTGAAGGCGGGCAGCCGGGTCGGCACTCCCTCGCCGACCAGCACGGTCGGCTCGACGAACAGCCAGGAGCGGCTGTCCACCCCGCGGACGGCCGCGATCAGCCGCTGGTACATCGCGGGCAGCCGGCCCTGTTCGAGCTCAGCGGAGGCGGCGGCCAGGACGGCGGGGTCGGACGGGTCGCCGTCGATCGGCCCGGACGGCTCGTTGAACAGGTCGTAGCCCAGCAGCGAGCGGTGGCCGCGCAGTTCACGGGCGATCCGGGTGTAGAAGTCCGCCTGCCACTGCCGCAGGTCCGGGTCGTCGTAGAGGTGGCGGAAGGCGGCCTGCACGGCGGGCTGGAAGTACCCGGCGAACCAGTCGTCCGGGTCGGGGACGAACGGGAGGCCTTCGTCGCGGGTGGCCCACTCGGGGATGCCCCGGTCTCCGCCGCCGTACTTCGGCCCGTACACGTCCTGGTGGAAGTCGACGACGGCGAGCAGCCCGTACCGGTCCGCCCAGCCCAGCACCCTTTGGAGCTTGGCCAGTTCGCCCTGGTCGTAGTGGTCGCGGGCGGGCTCCAGCCGGGCCCAGGAGATCGCCACCCGGACGAGGGTGAACCCGTGCCCGGCGATCGACCTGACGTCGGCCTCGGTGGTCTCGTCGTACTTGTCGATGTTGAAGCCGCGCAGTTGGAGCGCGCGGCCGAGGGGGTCGGCGAGGACCGTCCGGCCGTCCGGGGCGGTCGTGCTGCCGGTCGGGAAGTCGGCGTACCGGTAGCCGCTCGCGGCCTGGGCCGGGGTGCTGCTCAGCAGGGCGGCGGCGGCCAGGGACAGGGCGACGGCGGTTCGGCGGACACGCACGGTGCACCTCGCGAAGCGGCGGGGGAGTGGTGAGCGCCGATCCTGCCGCACCGCCCTGCGCTACACAAGAGGTGAGTCAGGCTCATGTTCGCTCGACCCCACGGCCGGTGGCGCGGCCGGCGGCGGGGGCGTGATCGCCTGCGGCAGCTCGGCCGCCGCCGCCAGCCGGCCCCAGAGCAGGTCGGCCAGGGCCTGCACCATCCGTGCGCGCGGGCAGGGGCGCTGGTCCAGCCACCAGTCGCCGGCCGCCAGCACCATGCCGGTGATCGCCCGGCCCCAAGTCTCGGAGATCAGCGGGCTGTCCGCGCCCAGGTCCACCTGGGCCTGCACGGCTCGGGTGATCTCCTCGGCGATCTGCCGCAGCGCGGGCGCGAGGGCGTTGCCGGCCCCGGTCGGGTCGCCCGCCTCCGGGTGGGTGAGCAGCCGGTACACCTGCGGGCGGGCCTCGATGCCGGCCAGGTACGTGTCGAGCACCCGCTCGACCAGGTCGCGCCGCTCCAGCGGTTCGGCGAGCGCGGCCCGTACGGCGGTGAGCAGGCCCGAGGTGTGGCGTTCCGTCAGGGCGCGGATCAGGCCGTTCCGGTCGCCGAAGTGCCGGTACAGGATGGGCTTGGTGATGCCCGCCTCGGCGGCGATCGCGTTCATGCTCGCGCCCGGCCCCTCGCGCTGGACGACCCGGTCGGCGGCGTTGAGCAACTGCTCGCGGCGGGGCTCGCCGGTGGCGGGGGTGGCTGGGGCGGACACGGTGGTGCTCCTTGCTGCGAGAGGCCGGAGGGGCGTTTGGAGGCGGTCGGCGGACGTTGACATGCCTGACCTATCAGTAGCAGACTCGCCAGGTGTTACCGAAGGTAACACCCCTGTGGCGTGGGCGGTCGTGCCCGCCCGGACCCCCTGACCGGAGGCATCCACCATGAGCACCTTCTCCCTCGACCCGGGCGCGGACCAGCTCGCCGTGCGCGACTGGCTGCACGGCTTCGCGGCCGACGTGATGCGGCCCGCCGCCGCCGAGTGGGACGAGCGCGAGGAGACCCCCTGGCCGATCATCCAGGAGGCCGCGAAGATCGGCATCTACTCGCCGGACTTCTACGCCCAGCAGTACTTCGACCCCTCCGGCGTCGGCATCCCGATCGCCATGGAGGAGCTGTTCTGGGGCGACGCCGGCCTCGGCCTCGCCATCGTCGGGACCACGCTGGCCGCCGTCGCGGTGCTCGCCAACGGCACCGACGAGCAGATCGGCACCTGGGCGCCGCAGATGTTCGGCACCCCGGACGACGTCAAGCTCGCCGCCTTCTGCTCCTCCGAGCCGGACGCCGGATCGGACGTCTCCGCGCTGCGCACCCGGGCGGTGTACGACGAGGCCAAGGACGAGTGGGTGCTGAACGGCACCAAGACCTGGGCGACCAACGGCGGCATCGCCTCGGTGCACGTGGTGGTGGCGACGGTCGACCCGGCGCTCGGCGCGCGCGGCCAGGCCTCCTTCGTCGTGCCGCCCGGCACGCCGGGCCTGTCCCAGGGGCAGAAGTTCAAGAAACACGGCATCCGCGCCTCGCACACCGCCGAGGTCGTCCTCGACGGCGTCCGGCTGCCCGGCAGCTGCCTGCTCGGCGGAAAGCCGAAGCTCGACGAGCGCCTCGCCCGCGCCCGCGAGGGTGCCCGCAAGGGCACCGGCAAGAACGCCGCGATGGCCACCTTCGAGGCCTCCCGCCCGGCCGTCGGCGCGCAGGCGATCGGCATCGCCCGGGCCGCGTACGAGGTCGCACTCGACTACGCGAAGACCCGGGTGCAGTTCGGCCGCCCGATCATCGACAACCAGGGCATCGCCTTCACCCTGGCGGACATGAAGACCCGGATCGACGCCTCGCGACTGCTGGTCTGGCGGGCCTCCTGGATGGCCGCCACCAACCAGCCGTTCACCTCGGCGGAGGGCTCGATGTCCAAGCTGTACGCGGGCGAGACCGCGAAATGGGTGACCTCGCAGGCGATGCAGATCCTCGGCGGCAACGGCTACACCCGTGAGTACCCGGTGGAGCGGATGCACCGGGACAGCGCGATCTACACCATCTTCGAAGGGACCAGCGAGATCCAGCGCCTGGTCATCGCCCGGAGCATCTCGGGGCTGCCGATCCGCTAGGAGCACCCCGAGGGGCAGTGCGAGCGGCTGCCGGGGCGAAGGTCGCCCGACGCGGCGCTAGCGGCTGAACCAGAAGGCGAGCCCCGCGGAGACCGCGCCGACCAGCGCGCCGACGACGGTCTGGGCGGGAGTGTGGTCCCGCAGCACCACGCGGGACCACGCGATCGCCACCACCAGCGGGTACGCCAGCAGCCACCACGGCCCGAGCGCGACGGCCAGGCAGGCGATGGCGCCACTGGCCACGGCGGTGTGCACGGAGACCTTCCACCAGACCGTGATCACCATGATCGGGACCAGCGCGGCGAACATCGCCACCACCATCGCGGTCATGTCGGCGGGCGCACCGGCCCAGACCATCACCCCGAGGCTGGTCAGCACCGACAGCATGATGAACGGGATCACCACCAGGCGCCGCTTCCGCTGCCCGACGTGGCGGTCCTCCCAACGGCCCTGCCGCATCCCGCGCTTGATGAACCAGGTCGGCAGGACGGCCGCGAAGAGGACGGCGAACAGCCCCCAGCCCAGCCCGGTCGGGCCGTAGCGCAGCGTACCGAGCAGTGGCAGCAGCGCGATGATCACGTTCTTCGGTTCCACGCCGTCGGTCACCCGCCGGGCCCAGACGGTCTCGGCGGCGGTGCTGCTCATCGGGCGTACTCCAGGGGTGCGGGCGGGGCGGGCGGGGCGGACCAGGTGAACCAGGCGGACCGGGCGATCCTAGTGCCTGGGCCGGTCAGAACCGGGGCTCGCGGCGCTCCAGGAAGGCCGCCAGGCCCTCCCGGACGTCGGGTGCCTCGCGGGACTTCCGCTCCCACGGTGCCACCGCCGCGGCCGCGTCCTCCGGTGGTCCGGCCAGCGCGGCCTTGACCGCGCCGATGGTCTGCGGGGAGCGCCGGGCCAGCAGGCGGGCGAACTCCAGCGCGCGGGCGTGCGTCGCGCCGCCTTCGACCACCTCGTCCACCAGCCCGAACAGCTCGGCCCGCCGGGCGGTCACCAACTCCCCGGAGAACAAAAGGTACTTGGCGCGGGCCGGCCCGACCAGCCGGGCCAGTCGCAGGGTCGGGACGGCCGGGTAGACCACGCCGAGCTTGGCCGGGGTGATGCCCAGCCGGGCGTCCTCGGAGGCGATCCGCAGGTCGCAGGCGGCGGCCAACTGGCAACCGCCGCCCACACAGAAGCCCGTCACCACCGCGATGGTCGGGCGCGGGAAGGCGGCCAGCGCCTCCTCCGCCGCGACGTTGTCGGCGTGGTAGGCATCGGCCCGCTGCGGGTCCGCGTACACGTCGGCCAACTCCGTGATGTCCGCACCCGCGCTGAACGTGCCGCCTGCTCCCGTCAGCAGCAGGGCCCGGACGTCCGCCCGCGCCGCGAGCTGCTCCAGTATCCGGGGGATGCCCCGCCACATCGCGAGGGTGACGGCGTTCCGGCGCTCCGGCCGGTCCAGTACGAGGACGGCGACGCCGCCGTCCTCCACGGTCAGCCGCAGGCCGTCCACCCCGGTGTCGACGAGCTGGGGCATGGTCTCTCCTCCGGATCCGCCGAATCTGGCCTCAGCCTTCCACAGCGGACTCCTCGGGCACCACGGCGGTGACTGTGATCTCCACCAACTGCCCGGTGTAGCCGAGGCAGGCGACACCGAGCAGGGTCGAGGTGTGCGGGCCGGAGGTCAGCCCGGAGGCCCTCACCTCGTCCCACACCTCGGAGAGCGGACCCGGCTCGGCGGCGACCACGTACACCGTGCTCGCGACCACCAGCGGCAGGGCGCTGCCGACGGCGTGCAGAGCGGTCTCCAGGTTCGCCAGCGCCTGGCGGGTCTGGAGGAGGTGGTCGCCCGGGCCCACCAGGCGGCCTTCGGCGTCCAGCGGCACCGCCCCCGCCAGGAAGGCCAGCCGCTCACCCGCCCCGACCACGGCGGCGTGCGCGTAGCCGGGCGGGGGGAACAGGGCGGGGACGGTACGGTGTTCGGCCATCAGGGTTCCCCTCGGATCGGCTGTCGACGGCCGATCCTGTCCGGTCGGGCGGCCGCTGTCACGGGGTTTTCCACTCGTGGGCCAGCAGGGACCAGACCTCGTAGTCGTGCCGGACGCCGTTGTAGAGGGAGTACTCCCGCAGGACGCCGTCCAGGTGCATGCCCATCCGCTGGGCGACGGCGCGGCTCCGGGCGTTCCGGCTGCTGCTGTACCACTCCACACGGTGCATTCCGCGTTCCACCAGCGCGTAGTCGATCAGGTGCCGGACGGCGGCGCTGATCAGGCCGCGTCCCTCGCCGGCCGCCTCCGCCCAGACGCCGATCTCGCAGTTGCCGCCGGCGGCGTCGAAGCGCACGAACATCACTCCGCCGACCAGGGTGCCCGCGTCCCAGATACCGAAGATCCGGCCGGTGTCGGTCGCCTGCCTGTCCGCGTACCCCTGGAGCGTGGCCCGGGCGGACGCCAGATCGGAGGAGCGCGTGGCCCAGGGGATCCAGGGGTCGACGTTCGGCCGGGCCCGCTCGATGTGGGTCAGGAACTCCTCGGCCTGCCACGGTTCGAGCGGGCGCAGCTCGGCGTCGTCGGCGAGCGGAATCGCGTACACGGGGCCTCCGTAGGCAGTCGTGGGTACGGTACATAACAAACGTTTGGTAGGTACCATAACGCGCATGACGCCCGCCCGTGGAGACCATGACGCCCGCCGGACCGAGGTCTCCGAAGCGGTCTGGCAGGTGCTGGCCGAACGCGGCTTCGGCGGGCTCACCCTGCGCGCGGTCGCCGCCAGGATGGGGGCCAGCACCGGGCTGCTCACGCACTACTTCCCGAACAAGCGGGCGCTGGTGGCGTACGCGCTGGACGTGCTGGACCGGCGGTCCGCGCAGCGGCCGCGCCCGGCGGCCGAGGCGGCTGGGGCGGCGGGGGTGGCTGGGGCGCCTGGGGCGGCTGGGAGTGCCGCAGCGGGTGTGGTGCCGGGGGCTGATGGTGCTGCTCCGGCTGGTGGTGCGGTTCCGTCTGGTGGTGCAGGTGGTGCAGGTGGTGCAGGTGGTGCAGGTGGTACGGAGCTGGCGATGCTGCGGGCCGTACTGCTCGACATCCTGCCGCTGACGCCCGCCGGCGTGGCCGGCAACCGGATCTGGGTCGGCTCCTGGGACGTGGCGCTGGCCGATCCGGAGCTCGCCGCCGAGCATGCGGAGCGGTACCGACGTGCGCGCGAACGGATTACCGCGCTGGTCGCCGACGCGCAGCGGGCCGGGGGACTGCCCTGCGAGCGGCCGGCCGAGGAGCTGGCGGCGGCGGCGCAGAGCTTCGTCCTCGGCCTGGTCGTCCAGGCGCTCTTCGCACCGCAGGAGTTCCCCCCGGAGCGGCAGACGGCTCTGCTGGACGCCTACCTCGGTGGGGCCTGAGAGGCCTGGGGCCCTGCGGGGCCCAGCGGGCTCTTCGGGGGCCTGGCGGAGCCGGGGCCGACGGGTGGGGTGCGGCCCGTGGGGGCGTGGTGGCAGGTGGTGCCCCCAGCAGGATTCGAACCTGCGACCTACCGCTTAGAAGGCGGGTGCTCTATCCGCTGAGCTATGGGGGCGTGACAGGCATCCGCCCGGGAGGGCGTCGGCCGGTTGCGGACGGGGTGGCGAACCCCTGCTCCTGTCCGCGACAGGATGTTCCGGGACAGGATAAGGGGGGCTGGACACTCCCCCGGGTCTTCAGGCGTCGTGCCGGGTGTGTCGGCCTTGGTGGAGCGGTCCGATAATCGCAGGTAGAGGCTGGCCGTGCAGCGGTCTGACGCGTTCTGACGCTGGACGTTGTGCAGTCGTTACGGGGCTGTCGCCCCTCCCGTTATGGATTCGGTGCGGACAATGCCCCGGCGCGCGCAGCGGGTGGGGGCGGGTTTTGCTTCCGTCGGTCGGATGACGTGGACCGATGCGTCCGATGCCCACCCGTTCGGGGGTCGGACGGGCTGGCCGAGCGGGCAGCCCCGGGATACCCGGGGGCGGTGCCGCGAGCGGTGACATAAGTTGTCATGACCTCGAAAGATCTGCGGTCCCAGTGGGGCGATTTCCGAATCGGATTCACTCCGGAGAGTGACATCGGTTATCCACATGCGGGAGTTGTCCACAGGAATCCGGAAGGAACTGGCAGCGAATTCCCAGGATGGGTCACTCTTCTCGCATTGGCGATTCCACTCGGTGATTTCCGATGGGCGGAGGCGTTCCGTGAACGAGACTTTGGTAACCATCGTCGGCAATGTCGCTTCGGCGGTGAGCTATGCGCAAACCTCGGCCGGGGTCCCGGTGGCGAACTTCCGAATGGCGGCCACCGAGCGTCGGTACGACCGGGGTAAGGGCGACTGGGTGGACGGTGACACGAACTGGGTCACGGTGGTGGCGTGGCGTTGGCTGGCGACCAATCTGGTGAGTTCGGTGAACAAGGGCGATCCGGTCGTGGTGAGCGGCCGACTCCGGGTCAGGGAGTGGGGTGAGGAGGACAAGCGCCGCAGCGTGGTGGAGATCGACGCCAGGGTGGTCGGCCACGACCTGGCGCGCGGCACCTCGGCGTTCCGGTGGGCCGTCCAGGCCAAACCCGAGCTGGTGGCGGGGCGTTCGGCCCGCGAGGAGGTGCCCGCGCTCCCGTCGGCCGTCGCCGTGCCGGCGGTCGCTCCGGTGGAACAGGCGGTGCCCGACTGGATCGTGGCGGCGGTGGAGGCGAGGCGCGCCGCCGAGTCGGCCGATGTGGTGATGGGGGAGGTGGTGCGGGAGACGGTTCGCGAGGGCATTGCGTGTACTGACCGTGTCACTGCCACTTGAGAGCGAAGAGTTGCCCGACGGCGACACTTCCGGGTGGGAAGTGTGCAGTGCGGCGGCCGTTCTTGATTCCTGATGAGATTCTGTTGAGCCGTCAACTCATCCGATCGCTCAGCTCCTTGATAACGATATAGATACGGAACCGTTCTGGGCTGGTGGGGAGGTTTGCGGACGTCCGGGGCTCAATATGATGCGTCTGGTTCACACAAGTGCAGCAGTGCCGCACAGGGCGCACTGCTTTGCAAGGCGGGCTGCCATCGGCACGGCCCAGCCCGGAGGGATCTTTCATGTTCCACAAGCAGGGGCGGGCTCTCTCCCGCATAGCTACTGTCATGCTCACGTCCAGCCTGGCCGTGGGCGGTGGGCTCCTGACGGTGGGTCCGGCCTCCGCCGCGACTCCGCTCGGCTCCGGGGTGACGGCACGTCTCCTCCCCGGCATGAGCCACGGCGAGTCCGTCAGCTACGGCGCCCCTGGGCACCAGGCGGCCGGCGAGGCGGGCCTCTTCGCCATCCAGGCCTCGGACGGCAGCGAGCTTCCCGTCTACTGCATCGACCTCCTCAACCACACGCGTGAGGATGCGAAGTACCAGGAGACCGACTGGGGCTCCAGCTCGCTGGCCGGCACGGCCGGCTCGAAGATCAAGTGGATCCTGGAGCACTCCTACCCCAGCGTCAGCCCGCAGCAGATCGCCTCCGACGCCGCCGCCAAGGGCGCCCAGCTCGACGGTCTGACGGCGGACGAGGCCGCCGCGGGCACCCAGGTCGCGGTCTGGTCGTTCTCCGACCCGAACGTCCCGGTGAACCAGGACGACCCGAAGGCCGCGAAGCTCACCCAGTACCTCATCGACCAGGCCAAGGGGGCCACCGACGAGGAGCCGAAGGCCACCATCGCCCTGACCCCGGGCTCGGTCTCCGGCAAGAGCGGCGACCGGCTCGGCCCGATCACCGTCGACACCACCGCCGCGACGGTCGCCCTCGGCCTCGACCCGGTGGCGGACAAGGCCGGTGTGGTCCTCACCGACGCGGCCGGCAACGTCGTCAAGAGCGTCAAGGGCGGCGCGACGATCTTCGCCAAGACCCCGGCGGGCGCGGCGGCCGGGACGGGCACCATCACCGCCACCAGCTCGGCCGAGATCCCGCTGGGCCGGGTCTTCACCGGTGCCGACGGCGACGGCAACCACAGCCAGACCCTCATCCTGGCCGGCGCCAAGTCGGTCTCGGTCTCCGCCACGGCGACCGTCACCTGGGCCCCGACCGGCCCGATCCCGGCCGTCACCGCCAAGGTCGACTGCGCTCAGGGCGCGGTCGTGGTGACCGCCACCAACAACGGCGACCAGGACTTCGTCTTCACCCTGGCCGGCCAGACCGTCACGGTGAAGCCCAAGAGCACCCAGACCGTGCCCGTCAAGGTGGCAGAGGGCCAGAAGTACGACATCGTCGTGACCGGCCCGCACGGCTTCAAGCAGGAGTTCGCCTCCGTCCTGAACTGCAAGACCACCAGCAGCACCGGCACCCCGACCCCCACCCCGACCGCCGGTCACGGCGTCACCCCCACCCCGAC
Organism: Kitasatospora kazusensis; assembly: GCF_039529945.1. Taxonomy (NCBI): domain Bacteria; kingdom Bacillati; phylum Actinomycetota; class Actinomycetes; order Kitasatosporales; family Streptomycetaceae; genus Kitasatospora; species Kitasatospora kazusensis. The sequence continues at coordinate 23,508 of NZ_BAAANT010000011.1, forward strand.
CGGCACGGGCACCCCCGCGGGCGGCCTGGCCTTCACCGGCGGCGGCGGTGAGACCCCGATGCTCGCCGGGATCGCCGGTGCGCTGGTGCTCGCCGGTGGCGCCTCGGTCTTCGCCCTGCGCCGTCGCGGCCGCCACAGCCGCACCAGCAGCTGACACCGCAGCCGTACCGGCGGCTGAACCTCAGCCGTACCGGCGGTCGGCACCGGAGCAGTCCGGGCTGACGTCCACCGACGTTCCCGGGCAGTACCGGGCAGTACCGAGCAGTACCGACCGGCTCCGTCCCCTTCGATGGGGGCGGAGCCGGTCGGCCTTCGGCCAGGCTCCGTTGACCGAGGCCGCTGCCCGGATCCGCTGCGCGCCCGTATCTCGCAGCTCAGGGCGCCTGTCGACGGCCGGTTCGGGAGGTGCGGCCCAGTGCGGCACAATGGAAAGGTTGCAACCCGAATACTCCCGACGACGCCGGAGCGATCTCACGTGGCGGAATTCATCTACACCATGCGCAAGGTGCGCAAGGCACACGGCGACAAGGTCATCCTTGACGACGTGACGCTCAACTTCCTCCCCGGGGCGAAGATCGGCGTCGTCGGCCCCAACGGCGCCGGCAAGTCCACCGTGCTGAAGATGATGGCCGGTCTGGAGCAGCCCTCGAACGGTGAGGCCTACCTCTCGCCCGGTTTCAGCGTCGGCATGCTCCTCCAGGAGCCCCCGCTCGACGAGACCAAGACGGTCCTGGAGAACGTCCAGGACGGCGTCAAGGAGGTCAAGGGCCAGCTCGACCGGTTCAACGAGATCGCCGAGCTGATGGCGACCGACTACTCGGACGAGCTGCTCGACGAGATGGGCCGGCTTCAGGAGAAGCTGGACCACGCCAACGCCTGGGACCTCGACGCCCAGCTGGAGCAGGCCATGGACGCCCTGGGCTGCCCGCCCGGCGACTGGCCCGTCACCAGCCTGTCCGGTGGTGAGCGCCGCCGCGTGGCCCTCTGCAAGCTGCTGCTGGAGGCCCCCGACCTCCTGCTCCTCGACGAGCCCACCAACCACCTCGACGCCGAGTCGGTGAACTGGCTGGAGCAGCACCTCGCCAAGTACACCGGCACCGTTGTCGCGGTCACCCACGACCGGTACTTCCTGGACCACGTCGCCGAGTGGATCCTCGAACTCGACCGCGGCCGCGCGTACCCGTACGAGGGCAACTACTCGACCTACCTGGAGACCAAGCAGTCGCGTCTCAAGGTCGAGGGCCAGAAGGACCAGAAGCGCGCCAAGCGCCTCAAGGAAGAGCTGGAGTGGGTCCGCTCCAACGCCAAGGGCCGCCAGGCCAAGTCGAAGGCCCGCCTCGCCCGGTACGAGGAGATGGCGGCCGAGGCCGACAAGATGCGGAAGCTGGACTTCGAGGAGATCCAGATCCCGCCGGGCCCGCGCCTGGGCAACATCGTGGTCGAGGTCAACAACCTCTCCAAGGCGTTCGGCGAGAAGATCCTCATCGACGACCTCAGCTTCACCCTGCCGCGCAACGGCATCGTGGGTGTCATCGGCCCGAACGGCGCCGGCAAGACCACCCTGTTCAAGATGCTGCTCGGCGAGGAGACCCCGGACAGCGGCAGCATCAAGGTCGGCGACACGGTCAAGACCAGCTACGTCGACCAGAGCCGCGCCAACATCGACCCGCAGAAGTCGCTGTGGGCCGTGGTCTCGGACGAGCTGGACTGGATCAACGTCGGCCAGGTCGAGATGCCCTCGCGGGCGTACGTCTCCGCCTTCGGCTTCAAGGGTCCGGACCAGCAGAAGCGGGCCGGCATCCTCTCCGGCGGTGAGCGCAACCGCCTGAACCTGGCGCTGACCCTGAAGCAGGGTGGAAACCTCCTGCTCCTCGACGAGCCCACCAACGACCTCGACGTCGAGACGCTCTCCTCGCTGGAGAACGCCCTGCTGGAGTTCCCGGGCTGCGCCGTGGTCATCTCGCACGACCGTTGGTTCCTGGACCGGGTGGCCACCCACATCCTCGCCTACGAAGGCGAGAGCAAGTGGTTCTGGTTCGAGGGCAACTTCGACTCGTACGAGAAGAACAAGATCGACCGGCTGGGCGCCGACGCCGCCCGTCCGCACCGGGCCACCTACAAGAAGCTGACCCGAGGCTGACCTCCGGGTCGCAGGGCGGGCGCAACGTCCGCGCAACAACGGCCCGGCAGACTGACCTGTGAGGGTGGTCTGCCGGGCCGCCGCCGGTCGCCCCCGAGGGGCCGGCGGGTAATCCAGAGCTTGAGGAGAACGTTCGTGGCACGCCACATATACGCCTGCCCCCTGCGGTGGTCCGACATGGACGCCTTCGGGCACGTCAACAACGTGGTCTTCCTGCGCTACCTGGAGGAGGCCCGGATCGACTTCATGTTCACCCAGGCCACCGCCGCCGGTGCCGGGGAGTTCGCGGGCGGCTCGGTGGTGGCCCGCCACGAGATCGACTACAAGCGTCCGCTGGTGCACCGGCCCACGCCGGTGACCATCGAGACCTGGGTCACCAAGATCGGCGGAGCCTCGCTCACCGTCTCCTACGAGATCAAGGACACCGCCGAGGACGGCACCGAGACGGTCTACGTCCGGGCGTCCACCGTGGTCGTCCCCTACGACCTGGCCGAGGGCCGGCCGCGGCGGATCAGCGCGGTGGAGAAGGAGTTCCTCAGCCGGTTCACGGACGAGCTGCCGGTTCCCGTCCCCGTCGGCTGAGCCCCGTCCCCACCCGCCCCCTCTCCGAGTGAGCTGATCCGTTGACCACGACCGACCGCCTCCTGCTCGCCGACACCGGGGAGGCCGCGGACCTGTCCGCCTTCCTGGTCCGCCTGCTGCGCTTCGACCGGGCGGCGGCGGTGCGGCTGCAGGCCGTTGCCGCGCCCGGTGCGCCCGGCGCACTGGGCACGGCCGCCCCGACCGCCCCGACCGCCGGCGCAGGGGCGCCCGAGGCGGCGGCGGGTGTGCTGGCGGTGTTCGGACGGCTGCCGCTCGGCAGCGCCGGGGCACTGGCGGTGCGGACGGTACGGCTGGAGCGGCTCGACGCGGCAGCCGACCGCACCGTCTCGGCGGGCCAGTTGCTGGAGGCCGTCGACGACCGGGACGGCACGCTGCGGCTGCCCGCACCCGTCACCGGACCGGCCTGGGCCGGGCTGCTGCCGCCCCGTACGGGCTGGCAGCCGGTCGGCGAGCCGTCTGCCGAAGCGGTCTTCCCCGAGGTGACGGCCGCCGTCCGGGAGTTCAAGGAGCGCAGCGAGGCGGTGCCGGAGCACCACCGCACCCGTACGGTGCTGGACGCCCTCGCGGACGAGATCTGGGCCCGCCCGCTCGCAGCCGTACCCGAGCTCCCGCTGCGGGCCGCGCACGCGGCCTACGTGGTGGGGTTCCTCAAGCCCGCCACGGCGCTGACCGTGCACCGAGCCGGGAGCTGGCGGCGTCTGAGCGCGCCGGCCGGGTCGATCGCGGTGCGGACGGCTGCCGCGCCGGGGGCCGGGCTCGGGCTCAGCCCGCTGCGCTAGCCCGCCGGGGCCGGACCGTTACGCGGGGTGTCCCGGCAGGGCGCTCCGGCGGGATGTGCTCCGGCGGGTGTGGCCGGTAACGCCCGTCCGGGCCGGCTGCGCGGGTGTCCCGGCCCCTCAGCCCGCCGTGTTGACCATGGAGGCGGCGGCGTAGGTCAGGTAGTCCCAGAGCTGCTGCTCGGCGCCCTCGGCGAGGGCCAGTTCGTCCACGGCCGCCCGCATGTGCTTCAGCCAGGCGTCGTGCGCGGCCTGGTCGACCTTGAACGGGACGTGCCGCATCCGCAGCCGGGGGTGACCGCGCTCCTCGCTGTACGTCCGGGGGCCGCCCCAGTACTGCATGAGGAACAGGGCCAGCCGCTCCTCGGCGGGGCCGAGGTCCTCTTCGGGGTACATCGGGCGGAGCAACTCGTCCGTCGCGACGCCCTGGTAGAACCGGTGCACCAGCCGCCGGAAGGTCGGCTCGCCGCCCACCGCGTCGAAAAACGTCTCCTCGCTGAGCGTGTCACGCCGGATTTCAGTCACCTGACCATGGTCGCAGACCGCTGCGGGGCCGTACACCAGGACTTTCGGCGTACGACCCCGCGCGCTCGGAGGCCTCCGGAGCGCTTCACAGCCCTTCGGGAGCCTCCGTCCCTATCCGTCGGTCTACACGTCGTCCCAGCTGAAGAAGCGCCAGGAGATCGCGGTGAGCACCGCCGCGAAGGCGAGCAGGCCGCCCATGGCCGGCAGGACGTCCATCACCCCGCCGCCCTTGGTCAGCACCGACTGGGCGGAGGTGACCATGTACCGGAGCGGCAGCAGGCGGGAGAACGACTGGAGCCAGCCCGGTGCGTTGTCCAGCGGGATGAACGCGCCGCCGAGGAAGGACATCGGCAGGATGATGATCTGGTTGATCCCGTTCGCAGCCTCCTCGGACTTGGCGAAGGAGCCGGTCAGCAGGCCGATCGACATGAAGGCGACGGTCGCACAGGCCACCAGCGGCAGGACCAGCCACCAGTTGCCGGTGAGTTGCAGCCCGAACAGCGGCATGGTCGCCACCAGCAGGAAGATCGCCGTCTGGACGAACGCGACCAGGACGCTGACCGCCACCCGGGCCGCGACCATCGACCCGATGCTGACCGGGGCCATCCGCAGCCGCCGCAGCACCCGCTTCTTGCGCCAGTTCACCAGCGTGAACGAGGTGCCGAAGACGGCGCCGGTGGCGATCGCCCAGCCCAGCAGGCCGGGGGTGAGGTACTGGATGGGTTTCAGCGAGTTGTCCTCGACCTGGCTGGGCACCAGGGTGAAGGCCGGCTTCTGCTTGGTGGCCGCCTGGTTGGCACCCTGCACCAACGAGTTGACGACGCTGGTCACGATCCCGGACTTGACCCGGTCGGAGGCGCTGAAGCGCACCAGCACCTGGCCGTTCGGGCCCTCCTCGACCAGCCCGTCCAGGTCGCCCTTCTTCACCTTCGCCAGCGCCGCGTCCGCGTCGCTGTACTTGGTGATGGTGACGGACCTGTCCAGATCGTCCCGGTCGGCGCCCTGGACCGCGTCCAGCACCTGCACCTGGCCGACCTCGGCGATCTTGACGTGGGCCGCGCCCGCGCTCTTGAACAGCACCCCGAAGAGCAGCAGGAACATCAGTGGCATGGCGAGCGTGAAGAACAGTGCCGTGCGGTCGCGGACGAACCCGACCAGCATCACCCGGGAGAGGCTGGCGAACGCGCTCACCCGCTCCTTCGTCTCGGTCGTGGCGGCGCTCATGCGCGGTACTCCCGTCCGGTGAGCTGGAGGAAGACGTCCTCCAGGGTGGCTCCGCGCACTTCGAGCCCGCGCAGGGCGTTCTGCTCGGCCAGCACCGAGAGCACCGGCCCGGGCGCGCGGGTCGACACGGCGAGCGAGACCCCGTTGTCGCCCAGGTTGGTGACCTCGGCCCCCGCCGCCGCGAACAGCTCGCGCGCCGCCTCGACGGTCAGCAGCCCGGACTCGACGCTGACCCGGACGGTGTCGTCGATCTCCCGGACCAGGGCCGCCGGGGCACCGGTCTTCAGCACCTTGCCGTGGTCCATCACCGAGACCCGGTCGCAGAGCACCTCCGCCTCGTCGAGGTAGTGGGTGGTCAGCACGACCGTGCGGCCCTCGGCGTTGATGTCCCGGAGCAGGTCCCAGAGGTTGCGGCGGGCCTGCGGGTCGAGGCCGGTGGTCGGCTCGTCCAGGAAGACCAGCTCCGGGTCGTGCGCCAGCGCGCAGGCGATCGAGAGCCGCTGCGCCTGCCCGCCCGACATCTTGTCGGTGAGCACGGAAGCGGAGTCGGCGAGGCCGACCCGCTCCAGCATCGCGTCGGCCCGCTTGGGCCCGACGCCGTAGAAGGAGGCGAAGGTGCGGATGGTTTCACGCGCCGTCAGCTTCACGAAGAAGGCCGACGCCTGGAACTGCACGCCGATGCGCGGCAGCAGCTTGGTGTTGCGCGGCCAGGGTGCCATCCCCAGCAGCTCGATCCGGCCCTCGTCGGGCTCGCGGATCCCCTCCAGGATCTCCAGAGTGGTGGTCTTGCCGGCCCCGTTGGGCCCGAGAATTCCGTAGAATTCGCCCGTTTCGACGGTGAGTGACACACCGTCGACAGCTTGTACATCCCCGTACCGCTTACGGATTCCGTCAGCGGATATTGCTGCAGTCATGACCACAGACCCTAGGGCTTCGGGCAGGCCCTGCGAAGTCCGTCTGCGCGATTGTTGAGGAAGCGCGTCGGCCGGGGCCCGTCCGGGCCCCGGCCGACGGTCCGTCAGGCGCGGTGCAGTGTGATGGTGGTCCAGGCGCCGATGTGGACGCGGTCGCCGTCGTTCAGCGGGATCGCGGTGTGCGGCGGCACGGGCTCGGCGCCGCCGTTGACGGTGGTGCCGTTGGTCGAGTCCTGGTCGACCAGCACCCAGCTGCCGTCCGCCTGTTCCGCCAGCATGGCGTGCTGGTGGGAGGCGCCCGGGTCCTCCGGCGGGACGGAGAGGTCGATCTCCGGCACCGTGCCCCGGTGCTGGCTGCGCCGCCCGATCCGCAGCTGGCCGCGCCCGGTCAGCGGGATCCGCCGCTCGGGGCAGTACGGCGGGAAGAACAGCCCGGCCGCCTCCGGGCCGCTGCGCGCCATCATGTCGGTGAAGTAGTCGCGGTCGGCGCTGACCACCGCCATCCAGGTGGTCCGGACGGGCTGCGCCGGGGGAGCGGCGGGCGCTCCGGCGGGCGGGCCGCCGGGCGTACCGGTGGGCGGCGCCAGCCGGAACGAGGTGCCGAAGTCGTCGCCCGGTCCGTTCTGCCCGGGCTGGGCGTACACCGGCCCGGTCTGCTCGAAGCTCCCGTCGGGTTCGGGGAACTGCGGGGCCTGGGTGTACGGGGCCTGCTGCCCGTAGGCGTCCGGGCGGCCGTAGTCGGGCCGGCCGTGCGGCGGCTGGTTGTGGGGCGGCTGGTTGTGCGCGGGCGGGGCCTGCGGCGTCCGGCCGTAGTCGGGCTGCCCGTACGGAGCCTGTGCGGGCGGCGCGGGCTGCGCGTACGGGTCCGGCTGGGCCGGCTGTCCGTACGGCGCCGGTGCGGGCGGCGGGTAGCCGTACCCGCCGCCGGGCGCGGGGGGCTGGCTCTGCCGCTGGGGGGACGCGGCGAGGTCGTAGTCGTACCCGCACTCCTCGCAGTACCGTCCGGTCTGCGGGGTCCGGCAGATCGGGCAGGTGACCAGACCGGCCGTGATGTCCGGCCGCGCCTGCCCGTGGGCCGGCGGCGGGGCCATCGGCGGCGGCCCGGCGGGTGCCGAGGGCGCGCCGAAGGGGGCTGCGCCCGGTACCCCGACGCCCGGTGGCGCGGTCATCGGGAAGCCGCAGAAGTCACACCAGTCCTCGGCCTGCGACTCGTGGCCCCTAGGGCAGATCGGCATTAGTTCCCCCACATTCCGGCAGGTCCGGTTCGACCTGATGAACCGGTCACTTCTTCACCCGTACGGTTTTGGTCGACCGGGTCTCAAGGGTCATCGAGTCGGCCTCGCTCACGTTCTTACGGAACCGAACCGTACCCTCCTTGGGATCGACCACGTCGACCACCTTCTGCAGGAGTTTGAACGTGCCGTCGTTCCCGGTGCGGTGCGCGATCCGTACGGCGGCCCCGAGCTTGGCCGTCGCGCGGTCCAGATCGCCCGCGCGGTGCGCCTCCAGGCCCTCCTGGATGGACTCCGCCAGCTCGGCCTGGCCGGTGTAGTGGGCGACCTGCGGGCTGATCCGGGTGGAGGAGGCCAGGTCGTCGGTCCAGATGGCCTTCACCAGGCCCTGCGAGAGCACCTCGACGGTGCCGTCCGCCCGGGGGAGCACCAGGCTGATCCGGGCCGCGAGCATCTCGTTGCCGACGGCGGCCGAGGGCACCTCGACGCAGACGTGGTAGTCGCGGCTCTCGTCGCCCCAGGAGCCGGTCGGGTAGTCCCCGGCGCGCGGCCCGGCCTCGGCGCGGCGTTCGGTGAGGTCCTCCACGGCGGGCGCGACCTGCTTGACGTACTTCACCACCGCGTTGGCCGGCGTCCAGACCCGCAGCGCCACGTCGGCGATCTGCTTGCCCATCGCGTTCTGCATCATGGTGCGGAAGTCCTCGGCGAGACCGGAGGACTCCGCGACGATGTCGACGGTGCCGAGCAGGGTGGAGGCGATCTTGCGCAGCTCGGCGACCTCCCAGTCGGTGCCGACCCCGCGGCAGTCGACGGTGAACCGGCCGCTGACCTTGTCCAGGACGCGCTGCAGGTCGGCGGGCTTCTCGTGCTCGTTACGGCCGTCGGTGAGCAGGATGCCGTGCCGGATGGCGATGTCGGCCCGGCGGGCGAACAGCTTGTCGGCCATGGTGAGCCAGGTGCTGATCGCGGTGCCGCCGGACGCCTTGAGCTTGCGCAGCGCCTGCTTGGCCTGCGTGCGGGTGTCCTCGGAGGCGACGGCCAGGCCGCCGTTGTCCGGGTAGATCTCGGTGGCCTCGTGGGTGCCGGCGACCACGGCGAAGGCGACGCCGTCGCGCAGGGTGTCGATGGCCTTGGCGGTGGCCTCGCGGGCGTTGCGCATTTTCTCGGAGGGGTAGTCCATCGAGCCCGAGCAGTCGACCATGATCACCACGGCGGCGTCCGCGGCCGTCCCGCCGTCCGCGGGCGTCGCCGAACGCGCGGCCGTCCCGCCGCCGGTCGCGGTGACCGTGACGATCGCGCTGACCTCGCGGGCGCCGTCCGCGAGGTACTCGTTCTGGAAGATGTCGACGGCGAAACTCGGGTGGGATTTGGACAGCGTGGCCATCGTTGCTCCTGTCGAGCGGTCAGGGTCTGGCGGTCAGGTGGGTGGTCGCCGGCCGGACGGGCCGGCCTACCGAATCGGGACGGCCAATCGGGATGGCCAATCGGGCCGGCCGGCGTTCGGCCGGCGTTCGGCCGGCGGTCAGTCGGCGGTGCCGGGCTGCACGACCGGCAGGTCCAGCAGGGTCGGGGAGTACTCCTCGTCCGCGTGCGCCGGGCCGTCGGCGGCCACGGGCGTGATCGGCAGCACGGCGACGGTGATGTTGTCGTGGCCGCCCGCCGCGACCGCGAACTTCACCAGCACCTGGGCGGCCCCCAGCGGGTCGGTCCCGGCGTCGGCGGGGACCACCTCGGCCAGGTCGGTGGCGGCCTCCGCGTAGTTCCACAGGCCGTCGGTGCAGATCAGCAGGACCCCGGGCACGTGCGGGGTGAAGCTGACGGTGTGCGGGTCGATCTCCTCGGCGTCCGCGCCCAGCCAGCCGGTGATGGCGTGCGCGCGCGGGTCGGCGTACGCCTCCGCCTCGCCCATCAGCCCGGCGGCGACCACCCGGGCGGCCCAGGAGTCGTCCTCGGTGAGCCGGTACGGTTCGGCACCGGCCCGGTCGTCCGGCACCCAGTACGCCCGGGTGTCGCCGACCCAGCCGATGGTGACCAGCCCGGCGGCGTACACCGCGCTGACGTAGGTGCAGGCCGGGGCGTTGAGGCTGCGGCCGGGCGGGTTGGCGCCGTCGTGGGCCAGCGCGGCGACGGCCCGTGCCGCCACGTTGATCGAGTGGCGCATGGCCGCGGTGGGCTCCCGCCCCTGCTCCATGTCGGTCAGCAGCGACTCCGAGGCGGCGTCCACGGCGGCCGCCGAGGCCTCGTCGGGCCGCGCGGAGGAGGAGACGCCGTCGCAGACCACCGCGACCACGGCGGGTTCGCCGCCGGGCAGCGTGGTGGCGGCGACGGTGAAGGCGTCCTCGTTGCGGTGGTGCCGCAGGCCCCGGTCGGTGACCCCGGCGACGCCCGCCAGCGACCGTTCCTGGTGGTCGCGCGGACGCGGCTGGACCCCGCCGCAGGCCTCGCAGTAGCCGTCCTCGGCGACCTCGGCCGCGCCGCAGTGCACGCAGTCGGGCCCGGCCCGGCCGACCGGTGCCGACGGCTGCTCAGGACCGGCCGGCCGTGCGGGCGGCTCCGGCGCCAGCAGGCTCAGGCCGCACGCCCCGCAGAAGACGTCCTCCTGGTCCAGCGGTTCGGCGCAGTTCGGGCACTCGGTCTGCTGAGGCATCGGTTCACACCCACGTTCGGGGGCGGGCGCGGTTGGCCCGCTCCACCATCTCGATCCTGGTCTCGGCGCGGTCGGACAACCGCGCCAGTACTCGGTAGGAGTGTTCCAGGGCGAACCGCAGTTCCCGCTCACCGGCCGGATGTCCGAGTACTTCGATCTTCTCGGGCGCGGCGGGTGCGACGGCCGGCCGGCCCGCGAGCACCCAGTTCAGTGCGCTGTCCAGCACCTCGACCGAGAGTTCCTCGCGGCGCCGGGCGTCCAGCGTGAGCGCGCCGAGCTGCTCGGAGCAGCGGTTCAGCTCCGGCCCGAGGGCGTCGCCGGGGGCGCGGCCGCGCAGCCGGGCCCGGACGGCGCCGATCCGGGCCGCCGTGTAGTGGGCGGAGGACTCCGGTACGGCCTCCAGGGCCAGCACCGCGCCCGCCCGGTCGCCGGCCGCCAACCGGACGCGGGCCAGCCCGAAGGCGGCGCTCACGTAGGCTCGGTCGGTGCTGCCGACCAGCCGGTAGAACTCGGCGGCGTCCTCGCCCTCGCCGAGCAGTTCGGCGCAGACGGCGAGGGCCAGCTTGGGCGCGGGCTCGCCGGGGAAGGCGTCGTACACGGCGTCGAAGGATTCGGCGGCCTGCCCGGGCCGGTTCGCGGCCAGCGCGGCCAGACCCCGGTACCAGACCACCCGCCAGTCGTCCGGGTGGTCCGCCTCCAGTGCTGTCAGCGACTCGGTGACGGCCTCCTCGTCGTTCAGTTCCAGGTGCGCCCGCAGCCGGCGCAGCGACAGTTCCACCGAGGGGACGGGCGCGTTGCGCAGCACCGCCAGCGACTCGGCGGGCGAGCCGGCGACCAGGGTGGCGAGGTAGCCGGAGTTCGGGTCGGCGGCGTCCACCCGGGGGACGGGCAGGGCCAGGGCGGCGGCCGCCGCACCGATCGGCGCGGTGGACAGCTCGGTGTCCACCACCCGCAGTTCGGGTCCGAACAGGGTGGAGAGCGCGGGCCGGGGCCGGCCGTCCTGGAGGCTCAGCACCTCGCGCAGCACACCGGTCAGCTGGTCGGCCATCTCCTCGGCGGAGGAGAACCGGCGGGCCGGGTCCGGGTCGGTGGCACGGACCAGGAAGCGGTAGTACGACTCGTACCGGGTGAACAGCGGCACCTGCTCCGGCTCGGGCAGCTCGTAGCGGTAGGTGGTGCTGTAGCCCTGGAAGTCGAAGGTCATCACGGCCAGCGTGCGGGCCACCGTGTAGAGGTCGGAGGCGGGTGACGGGCCGTCGGCGGCGATCTCCGGGGCCTGGTAGCCGACGGTGCCGTAGATCGGGCCGTCGTCGTCGAAGCGGCGGACGGCACCCATGTCGATGATCTTGAGCGAGTCCTCGCTCTGGATCACGTTGTCTATCTTGAAGTCGCAGTACACCAGCCCGCGCCCGTGCAGGTAGCCCATCGCGGGCAGCGCCTCCAGCGCGTACGCGATGGCCTGCTCGACCGGCAGCGGCTCGCGCCGGCCGTCCGCCGAGCGGCTCTCGTTGGCGATGTCCTTGAGGGACTTGCCGCCGACGTACTCCATCACGATGTAGCCGTCGACGGAGCCGGTCCGGGAGTCGGGGTGCTCGACGAAGTTGATGATGCGGACGATGTTGGGGTGGTCCACCTCGGCGAGGAAGCGGCGCTCGGCGATGGCCACCGCGAGGGCGTCCTCGTCACCGGTGTCCAGCAGGCCCTTGAGCACCACCCAGCGGTCGCTGACCCGGCGGTCCACCGCCAGGTAGATCCAGCCGAGCCCGCCGTGCGCCAGGCAGCCCAGCACCTCGTACTGGCCGCCGACCAGGTCCCCGCGCACCAGCTTGGGCGTGAACGAGTACGGCGTGCCGCACTTGGTGCAGAAGCCGTCCGGGCGGCCCGGCACGCCGTTCTTCTCCCGGCCCACCGGGGCCTCGCACTTGCTGCAGTAGCGCTTGCGCTCGGGCACCTCGGGGTTGGCCAGCACGGCGGCCGCCGGGTCCTGCTTCGGCACCGGCGGGACGGTCACCAGGCCGGCGCCCAGATTGCCGCGCCGGACGGTGCCGGTGCTGCCCTTGCTGCTGCGCACCGAGACCGAACGGCCGCTGCCGGTACGGGAGGAGCGATGTGAGCGGGAGCGTCCGGACATCGTCCGGGAGGAGCCGCTGCGGGACGAGCCCGTCCGGGTGGAGTCGGGCGAGACCCGGGCCGCCGGGACGCGCGGTGCGCCCTTCGGCGCGGGCTCGGCGGCCAGGCCGCACTCGTCGCAGTAGCCGTCCGCGTCGATGGTGCCCGGGCAGCCCCTGGTGCAGGCGCTCCCCGCGCCGCCGCTGCCGCCGCCGCTACCGCCGCTACCGCCGCTACCGCCGCTACCGCCGTTGCCGCCGCCGCCCGACGGCACGGCGGCCGGCTGTGCGGCGAGGCCGCACTCGTCGCAGTAGCCGTCCGCGTCGATCGCACCGCTGCCGGAACACTCCGGCCGCCCACACGCCTCGCCCATGAAACTCAAGCCCCCTGACCGTCCTGATACGTAGCGGCCGGCTTCGTCGCCGGTCGCAGTGCCTGCTGGAACCGCCCCACCGCGTCCGCCGCCGCCCGCAGGTCGCACGGAGCGCTCCAGAGCAGCCAACGGGCCTTCTCGAAGCGTTCGATCACCTCCGGGTCCTCGGCGACCCCGAGCCGGGCGGCCATCGCCTTGTACGCCTCCAGCCGGCCGCGCAGCTCCGCGCGGACGGCCAGCGGCTGGGCCACCTCGGTCAGCGACTGCCTGGCCCGGGCCAACTCCTTGGCCGCGGCGTCCTCCAGGGTGTCCAGCAGTGGCGCCAGCCGGTGCCACTGCCCGGTCTGCTGGAGCTCCACCGCCAGCACGATCCGCTCGCGCAGCGCCGAGGCCGGCCCCGGCACCGCCGGGACCTCGGTCGCGGCGATCTTCGCCAGCACCTCGCCCCGGGCCCGCCGTGCCTCGGCCAGCGTGGCGTCGGCGCGTTGCAGCAGGTCGCCGACCTGCTGGAGCCGCTCGTGCGCCTCGTCGCGCAGCCGCAGCAGGCCCTCCAGCTCGACCCGGACGCCGTCCAGCGCGCGGCCGGCCCGGTCGAAGCGCGCGGTGTCCACCGCGCCGGGAGGCGCCGAGAGGGAGGCCGTCCCGACACCGCCGCCACCCTGCGCGGGCACCCGGCCCGGCCGCCAGAGCGCCAGCGGGTCGGCCAGCACCTCGGCTCGCAGCGCCGTCAACTCCTCGTTCAGCTCGGCGAGATCGTCCGCCATCGGGTGCACGCCGGGCTGCACGCCGACCGAGCCGGAGAGCATCCGGACCCGGCCCAGTTCGGCCAGCAGCAGGTCTATCCGGGCGGGCAGGGCGGACCAGACGGCGTCGGCGGCGTTCACCACCTCCAGCACGGTGGCGTACCAGGCGTTCATCCGGTTCACCAGCTCGGCCAGGCTGACCTGCTCGACCAGCCGGGCCGGCACCGGGCTCGCCACGTCCGGCAGTTGGCTGCCCGAGACGGTGACGGCCGCGCCGCCGAGCAGCTCGCTCAGCTCGGCCAGCTCCGGGGCGCCGGGGCGGCTCCGCCGCGAACGCACCGCGCGGGCCGAGGCCAGTGCCTCGGAGTAGCGGTCGAACAGCGCCCAGAGCAGTGTCAGCCCCTGCTCGGCGACGGACCAGCGCTCCTTGGTGCGTCCGCTCAGCGCGGCGCCCTCCAGCAGGCGGCGCCCGGGATGGTCCTGAAGGGACAGCAGTGCGGCCTCGACGGCCTCGCGCTCGGCGCTCAGCCGCACCAGGGCGCGGTCCACCTCCTCCCGGTTCATCGCCGGGCCGGCAGATCCTGCCAACGCCATGTCCTTCCTTCTTCCCCCGTGAGCCCCGGGGCCGCCGCCGAGCGGCTTCGCCACCGAGGTGTTGGTCCGTGCGGCCGCGACCGCGGCCGACCGGGCAGCCTACGGCAGGTACTGGGCCGAGGAGACCCCCATGCTCGGTGCCAGCCAGCGGTTGTAGCTGTCCTGCCAGCCGCCGTCCGCCCGGTAGTCCGCCAGGACCTGGTTGACGCGGGCGACCAGGTCGGTGTCCTCCTTCTTCATGGCGATCCCCATGAAGGCGGGGGCGATCGTCTCGCCGGCCATCTCGACCGTCGGGTCCTGGGAGGTCTGGGCCGCCGCGAGCACGGTGTCCGTCAGGGTGGCGTCCACCTGACCGAGTTGCATCAGCACCAGGCAGTCCAACTGGTTCTCCACCACCTTGACCGAGGCCGCGCCGCGCGAGTTCCGGGCCAACTCGGTCTGTGAGGAGGACTGGTCGGCCACGCACGCCCGCCTGCCCTTCAACCCCTGCGCCACCGAGGTGACCTTCGCCGCCTTCGGCACCACCAGTCGCTGGCCGGAGGAGAAGTAGGGGGCGGAGAAGGAGATCTGGGTCAGCCTGTCGCAAGTGATCGTCATCGTACGCGTGATCAGATCGACCTCGCCGTTCTTGACGGCTTCTATACGCCTGGCCGTCGGCACGGTCTTGAAGGTGATCTTGTCCGGATCCCCGAGGATCGACTTCGCCACCGCCCGCGCGAGATCGATGTCGAAGCCCTCGATCCGCCCGGTCTGCGGGTTGCGGAACCCCCAGTGGTAGCTGTTCTGGTCCACGCCGACGACCAGCTTGCCGGCCTTCTTGATCGCCTGGACCTTCGACCCGCCCTCGTACGTGCTCGGCGGCAGGCTGCGCATGTCGCAGCCGCTGTCCGCCGGGGCAGCCGGCGCGAGCCGCGGTGCGGCCGCCACCCGCTCCGTCGCGCCCTGGGAGGTGCCCGCGCCGAGCGCACCGGCGGCCAGCGCGACCACCGCCACCAGCACCCTCGCCCGGGCCGGCCGCCGGGCTGCCCGACCCCGTGCCGCCGGGCCCTCGGTGGCCGGACTCCCTGCCGCCGGACCGCCCGCCGCCGAACGCGGCTTCACCGTACGCATCGTCATCTCAGCCCCCCGCTACCGGTACTCGGCCAGTCGTCGGCCGAGGCCGACGACGACGCCTGCTGTGGCCAGCGCCGCGAGCAGCGCCACCCCTGCCGCCAGGATCCCCAGCGACCCGTCGACGTCCTGGGCCGCCGATCTGAACGCCGCCTGCTCGACGGCCGCCGCCCGGGCGAGCTGCTGGTCCATGGCGTTGAACGCGCTGTCCGAGCTGTCGGTGCCCGGGCTGCCGACGGTCGTCCGCAGCGCGGCGGCGTAGTCCCCCGCGTTGTTGCTCGCGGCGGCCGACTGGTGCCGGGTGTCCCAGGCGACGAACTGCGCCCTGGCCTGCGCCAGGGCCGCTCCCGCTTCGGCCGGCGCACCGGCGCGGGCCCGGTCGAGCATGCCGCCCTGGGTCCGGGCCTTGCCGTCCGCCGCCGGGCCCGCGAGCAGTGCGGTGACGGTCGTCCAGGTCTTGGTGTAGCTGTCGCTGGCACCGCGCGCGACCAGGTCGAGGTTCTCGGCGGCCCGGGACTGCAGGGCCTCGATCCGGGCCTGGTTCAGCGCCCGCAGCGGCAGTGCGCCGTGGCTGCGGCTGTCCGACAGGTCGAGGCCGCCGGAGACCGTGCCGAACACCAGCCAGACCAGCGCCACCAGCACCGAGGCGGTCGCGCCGAGCAGGCCCGGGTTGAACACCCGGTTGGTCCGGCGCAGCAGCAGCACCTGGCACAGGACCAGCGCGCCGAGCGCGACCAGGCCGAGCCCGATGGACGCCCACGGGAGGCTGCGGGCGTCCGCGTAGTCGCCGTCCAGCTGCCCGGACTCCACGTCGGCCAGCTTCTGCGCGGACGGCAGCATGGTGCCCTGCATCAGGGTGGAGGCGTAGCGCAGGTACGCCCCGCCGAGCGGCAGGCCCTGCCGGTCGTTGGCCCGGGCGGTCTCCACCAGGCCCGCGTACTGCGGAAGCTGCTGGTTCAGCTGCGACACCCACTGCTGGGCGCCGGAGGCGGAGCCGGTCCGCGCGGCGGCCTGGGCGAGCAGCCGGCCGGCCGTCGCGAGGTCGTTCCGGTAGCGGTCCTGGACGGCCTGCGGCGCGTCACCCGCCAGCAGGAAGCCGCCCGCCGCCGTGGTGTCGGCGTCGGCCAGCGAGCGGTAGATCTCGGCGGCGTCCTGGTTGAGCGGTTCGCTGTGCGAGACCACCTGGCCCGCCGCCTGCGAACGGGCGCCGACCTGCCAGGCCGTCAGCGCCCCGAAGGCCAGTACCAGGACGGTGAGCAGCACGGTCGCCAGCCGCAGCCGTCCGGGCGCGGTGTCGGTCACCCCCCGAAGCCGGGCCACCCCGCGCCGGGCCACCCCGCGCCGGGCCACCCCGCGCCGAGTCGGCGGCGGTGCCGCCGGTCTGCTCGTCTGTGCCGGTGCTGTCGCCATCTGGCACCCTCCCCTGTGGACCCGCCCCAAGCTCCGGGCGTCGGCCCGATGCCAGCAGTATGGCCGCCGAGTCCGACGGCCACACCCGAGTTGCGCCGATCTTGAGCTTCGGGCGTCGGCGCGTCACCGGGCGGTCGCGCGGAGTTCCGCTGCGGGGCGTGCGGAGCACTCGCGTGGCCGGCCGGCCCGGCCGGTCGCCGGTCCTCCGGTCGGGGGGATCCCTTCGGTTTCGGGCGGGCGGGATGTCACCATGGATCCCATGCGTCTGCTCGGAACGATCACGCCCACCCGTCCGCTGTTCGTCGTCGCGATGGAGGAGGAGGCCGCCTACCTCGGTGACGCCTTCCCCGTCCTGCTCACCGGCATAGGCAAGATCAACGCGACCGCCGCACTGGCCACCGTGCTGGCCCGGGGAGAGCACCCGTCGGAGATCGTCAACCTCGGCACGGCGGGCGCGCTGCGCCCGGGATGGTCCGGGACGCACCAGGTGGCGCAGGTGCTCCAGCACGACATGGACACCCCGGCACTGCTGGCGCTCACCGGGTACCGGTACGGCGAGGCGCTCAGCCTCGGCGAGGCCGCCGGACCGACGCTCGCCACCGGCGACCTCTTCGTCTCCGACCCGGCCGCCCGCGAGCGGCTCGCGCAGACCGCGGACCTAGTCGACATGGAGGGCTACGCCGTCGCCACCATCGCCCAGCGGGCCGGGGTGCCGGTCCGGCTGATCAAGCACGTGAGCGACGAGGCGGGCGCGGGGGCGGTCCAGAGCTGGCAGCAGTCGGTGGACGGCTGCGCGAAGATCCTCGCCGAGTGGGTGCACGCCCAGCAGTTCTGACCCCTCCCGGAGCCTCCCGCCTGTCGCCTGTGGTTTCTCGCCCTACGCCTGCCCGTCCGGCTGCTCCTGCGCCGCGGCGAGCAGCGCCTCGGTGGTGACCACCTTGGCGAAGCGCATGTGGTGCAGCGCGGCCGCCGTGCTGCGGGAGAGTTCGGCGGCCGGGATCGTCACGCCGTCCGGGCCGGCCATGTCGAAGCCGTGCATGGCGTCGATCGGGAAGACCACGTCGTAGCCGAGGTTGCCGCCCATCCGGGCGGTGACCTCGTTGCAGGCGTTGGTGATGATCCCGACCGTCACCAGCTGGGTGGCGCCGCGCTCCTGGAGCCAGGCGTGCAGGTCGGGTGTGCCGTAGAACGCGCTGTTGACGGTCTTGGTGATGTGCAGATCCCGCTTGGCGCCCGCCACCACCGGCTTGAGCTCGTACCCGGGCGTGCCGGGCACCAGCGGACCGGCGGCCGACCGGTGCTGCACCACCACGACGGGCCGGCCGGTGGCCTGCCAGGCCTCCAGGATCCGGGCGATCCGGTCCTCGGCGTCGGGGTTGTCCCGAGGGCCCCAGAACTCGTAGTCCTCGAAGCCCTGTTGGACGTCGATCACGATCAGGACGGCGTCGTCGGCGATCTGCAGGGGGGCGTCGAATGCGCTGGTGTTGGTCATGGCTCCATCGTGCCGTCCGGCGGCCGGGGCCGGTGAGCGTTCCGCCCGCCGGTGATCGATAGATTTCTGCCATGCAAACGGTGGGCTGCCTGATCTTCGACGGTGTGCGGGTCTTCGACTATGCCGTGATCAGCGAAGTCTGGTCCGCACGACCGAGCCGGCCCGAACTGCCCGCCTTCGACCTGCGGATCTGCGGCCCGGACGAGAGCCGGGTCCGACTCGGCGGCGGGCTCGAACGACTGCCCGACCATGGGCCGGACGTGCTGCTCGACTGCGACTTGGTGGTCGTCCCCGGCGTCGAGGACCCGCAGGGATGCCGGGCCCCCGAGGTACTGGACGCGGTACGCGCCGTCCACGCGCGCGGCATCCCGGTCGCCTCGCTCTGCACCGGGGCGTTCGTCCTCGCCGAGGCCGGGCTGCTGGACGGCCGCCACGTCACCACGCACTGGATGCTGGCCGCCGAACTCGCCCGGCGCCACCCCGCCGTGCAGGTCGACCCCGACGTGCTGTTCACCGGCGACGGCGAGGTCTGGACCTCCGCCGGAGTCGCGGCCGGGATCGACCTCTGCCTGCACCTGATCCGCTCGGCGCACGGCCAGCAGGCCGCCGCGGCCGTCGCCCGCGAGATGGTCACCGCACCCTTCCGGGCCGGCGGCCAGGCCCAGTTCATCCCCTCCCCGGTCCCCGAGGAGAGCGACCGGGACGACCCGCTCGCGGTGGTCCGCTCCGCCGTCCTGGCTTCGCTGGAAACACCCTGGACGGTAGGCCAGTTGGCCAAGCTGGCGATGATGTCGGAACGCTCCTTCGCCCGCCGCTTCACCGAGGCGACCGGCACCTCCCCCCTGCGGTGGCTGCTCGAACAGCGCGTCCTGACGGCCCAACGCCTGCTGGAGGAGACCGACCTGCTGGTCGACGAGATCGCCGTCCGCTGCGGCTTCGGCTCGGCGGTCTCACTCCGCCCGGCCTTCGTCCGCAGGGTGGGGGTCGCCCCCCGCGAGTACCGCCGGGCGTTCCGGCGGTAGGATCCCGGGCCGCCCCGGAACCGTACGCACCTGGGCAACCACAACAGGGGCGCGGGGAACTGCGCGCGCAACCGTGCACCTCCGTCGTGCCTCGGTCGCGCAGTTCCCCGCGCCCCCATCGGAACGCCGTCAGGCCGCTATCGGCTGGCCTGCCGCGTAGGCCCCGCGGAGGCGGTGCTGGGCGGTCGGGCCGCCGCCGCGGCCGGTGGCCGCGAGGTGGTCGAGGCCGAGGAGGGCCGCGCCGAGGACGGGTGGGGCGACCACGATCCGGGGCTCCGCCAGGGGCGCCCCCGCGGAGAGCCGGGCGATCACGTTGTCGAGCAGCAGCGGTTCGCGGGAGGCCAGTACGCCGCCGCCGAGCACGACCGGGACGGGCTCGGCGAGCAGGTCCAGCCGGGTCAGGGCGATCACCGCGAGGCGGGCGATCTCGTCCGCCTGGCGGTCGATCAGTTCCAGTGCGACGGCGTCGCCCGCCTGGGCCTCGGTGAACAGCAGCCGGACGATCTCGTGCAGCCGTTCCCGTTCGACCAGGCCGAGGTGCATCGCCTCGGCGACGGCGTTGGCACCGGGCAGCCCGAAGTGCCTGGCGATGGCGGCGGAGAGGCCGGTGGGTCTGCCGCGGCCGTCCTCGGCGCGCGCCGCGTACCACATGCACTCGGTGGCGAGCCCGCCGCCGCCGCCCCAGTCGCCGGTCAGCGTGCCGAGGGCGGGGAAGCGGGCCGTCCGGCCGTCCGGCAGCAGGCCGACGCAGTTGATCCCGGCGCCGCAGACCACCGCGACGCCGCGCGCGTTCTCGATGCCGGCCCGGAGCAGTCCGAAGGTGTCGTTGCAGACCGCGCTGGAGCGGCCCCAGGGCCGGGCCGCGACGGCGGCCTCCAGCCGCTCCTCCTCGACCGGCAGGTCGGCGTTGGCCAGGCAGGCGCTGACATGGCTGGTCAGCAGCTGTCCGGGCGACAGCCCGGCTTCGGCGGTGACCGCCTCGACGAGGGGGACGAGGCCGGCGATCGCGGCCTCGGCACCCACCAGCTGGGGTTGGAACCCGCCGCCTCTGGCGCTGCCGAGCACTCTGCCGTCGGCGCCGACCAGGGCGACGTCGGTCTTGCTGTTCCCGGCGTCGATGGCGAGAACGCCCGGTAGTTGCTCAGTGTCGTGGTGGTCCATCAGGTCCCGGTCCCCGCTCGTACGTGTCCCGGCCGCCCCGGCCGGGAGTCTCCGCTGCTCGTCGTTCGTGTTCGGTGTAAGCCGCTCACCCGGTCACGCCCAGCCGAGGTGGGCCCGGTTGTGGGCCAGTAGGCGGTCGGTCAGCCGGTCCGCGAGGTCCAGCTGTCCGACCAGCGGGTGGGCGAGCAGTGCGTCGAAGACCCGGTCCCGGCCGCCCTTGAGCGCCGCCTCCAGCGCGAGCTGCTCGTATGCGGTGACGGCCGCGATCAGGCCCGCGTACAGCGGTTCGACCGGACGCTGCGGCAGCGGGCGCACCCCGGCCGCGTCGACCTCGGCGGGGACTTCGATCACCGCGTCGTCGGGCAGGAAGGGCAGGATGCCGTCGTTGCGGGTGTTGACCACCTGCACGCTGGTGCCGGCGTCGGTGCCGAGCAGGGAGGCGATCAGCTGGACGGCCGCCTCGGAGTAGAACGCGCCGCCGCGCTTGCTCAGCAGCTCGGGCTTGGTGTCGAGCGCCGGGTCGGCGTACATGGTGAGCAGTTCCTGCTCGATCGCCGCGACGGCCGAGGCGCGCGACCCCTTGCTCTTCAACTCCTCGACCACCTGGTCGTGCTGGTAGAAGTACCGCAGGTAGTACGAGGGCACCACGCCGAGCCGCCGGATCACCGGCAGCGGCAGCAGCAGGTCCTCGGCGATCTCCTTGCCGAAGCCGCTGAGCAGCTCCGGCAGCACCTCGCGGCCGGTGGCGGCGCCGGGTGCGTCCAGCAGGGTGACGCCGCGCTCCCAGGTGAGGTGGTTGAGGCCGACGTGGTCGAGCCGGATCAGCTCGGGGGCGACGTCCAGGTGGGCGGCGAACCTGCGCTGGAAGCCGATCGCGACGTTGCACAGGCCGACGGCCTTGTGCCCGGCGGTCTGCAGCGCGCGGGTGACGATGCCGACGGGGTTGGTGAAGTCGACGATCCAGGCGTCGGGGTTGGCCCGGCGGACCTGCTCGGCGATGTCCAGCACCACCGGGACGGTCCGCAGGGCCTTGGCCAGCCCGCCCGCGCCGGTGGTCTCCTGGCCGACGCAGCCGCACTCCAGCGGCCAGGTCTCGTCCTCGTTCCGCGCCGCCTGTCCGCCGACCCGCAGTTGGAGCAGCACGGCGTCCGCGCCGGCCACCCCGGCCGTGAGGTCGGTGGTGGTGGTCACGGTGCCGGGGTGCCCCTGCTTGGCGAAGATCCGCCGGGCCAGCCCGCCGACCAGCTCCAGCCGGTCGGCGGCCGGGTCGATCAGCACCAGTTCGGCGATCGGCAGCGTGTCGCGGAGCCGGGCGAAGCCGTCGACCAGCTCCGGCGTGTAGGTCGAACCGCCGCCTACGATTGCCAACTTGAGCGACATCAGCCCTTGACCCCTGTCAGTGTCACGCCTTCGATGAAGGCTTTCTGCGCGAAGAAGAACAGCACGATCACCGGCGCCATCACGAGCAGCGTGGCGGCCATGGTGAGGTTCCAGTTGGTGTGGTGGGCGCCCTTGAAGGACTCCAGCCCGTAACTGAGCGTCCAGGCGCCCGGGTTCTCGCTGGCGTAGATCTGCGGGCCGAAGTAGTCGTTCCAGCAGTAGAAGAACTGGAACAGCCCGACCGCCGCGATGGCCGGCTTGGACATCGGCAGTACCACCCGCAGCAGCGTGCGCAGGTCGCCGCAGCCGTCGATCCGGGCCGCCTCGATGTACTCCTTCGGGACGGTCAGCAGGAACTGCCGGAGCAGGAAGATCGAGAACGCGTCGCCGAACGCCATCGGGATGACCAGCGGCCAGAGCGTGCCGGTGAGATGGAGCTGCTTGGCCCAGAACAGGTACATCGGGATGACGGTGACCTGCGGCGGCAGCATCATCATCGAGATGACCGCCATCAGTGACAGGTTCCGGCCCCGGAAGCGGAACTTGGCCATCGCGTACGCGACCGGGACGCTGGAGACGACCGTCAGCACCGTGCCCAGGCCCGCGTACACCAGGGTGTTGCGCCACCAGGTGAGGAAGCCCGGGGTCCGCCAGACCTTCAGGTAGTTGCCCCACTCCCACTGGTGCGGCCAGAAGTCGGTGGTCAGGGCCTGGCGGTCGGACATCACCGAGGTCAGGAAGACGAACACGAACGGGAGGACGAAGAACAGCGCGGCCGCGAGGGCCAGCGAGTGCACGGCCACCCAGTGCAGCGCTGCCCGGCGGCGGGCCGCCTTGGCGGCGGCCGTCCGCGTGGTCAGCGGGACGGAGAGGGCGGAGCTCAGGGTCATCTCTTCTCTCAGTCCTCGTTCGACAGGAAGCCGGCCTTGCGGCGCAGCAGCAGGGAGGTGAAGGCCATCGAGATCGCGAACAGCACCACGGCGATCACACAGGCCGAGCCGTAGTCGAAGCGCTGGAAGCCCAGGCTGTAGACCATCTGCGGCAGGGTCCAGGTCGAGCCGTGCGGGTAGCCGGGTTCGAAGGCCTGGCCGGAGCCGCCGATGATGCCGCTGGCGACCTTCCCGGCGACGATCGCCTGGGTGTAGTACTGCATGGTCTGGATGACCCCGGTGACCACCGCGAACATCACGATCGGCGAGATGTTCGGGTAGGTGACGTAGCGGAACCGCTGCCACGGGCCCGCGCCGTCCAGCTCGGCCGCCTCGTACTGCTCCTTGGGGACGTCCAGCAGCGAGGCCATGAAGATGACCATCAGGTCGCCGATGCCCCACATGGCGAGCATGGTGAGGGCGGGCTTCGACCAGTTCGCGTCGGTGAACCAGCCGGGCTGCGGCAGGCCCAGGTCGCCCAGGAAGTGGTTGACCGGGCCGGTGCCGGGGTTGAGCAGGAAGGCGAAGGCCATCGTGGCGGCCACCGGCGGGGCCAGGTAGGGCAGGTAGAACAGGGTGCGGAAGAAGCCGACGCCGGTCTTCAACTTGGTGACCAGCAGGCCGATCCCGAGCCCGAAGGCGACCCGCAGGCTGACCATCACCACGACCAGCCAGAGCGTGTTGCGCAGCCCCTGCCAGAAGTACGGGTAGATGTTGAAGACGAAGTTCCAGTTCTTCAGGCCGCTGAAGACCGGGGCGCTGAAGCCGTCGTAGTGCATGAAGGAGAAGTAGACGGTGGAGATCAGCGGGTAGAGGAAGAAGAAGCCGAAGCCGATCAGCCAGGGGGAGAGGAAGGCCAGGGTGCGGGCCGTCTCCCGGCGGCGCTTGCGCTTCAGCGCCGCCGGGACATCGTTGCGTGCAAGTGCCATGGTGCGTCCGTCACTTGGCCTGGTTGACGGCCGCGTCGATCTCCTGGGCCGTCTTGGTGAGACCGGCCTGGAGGTCGGCCTGCTTGCCGGACTCGAACTCGTAGCCGAAGTTCTGCATGCTGATCTGGTAGGCGCCGCCGTTGATGCTGGACGGCGTGGTGCTGGAGGCCGGGTTCTTGGCGACGTCCAGGAAGGTCTTGAAGTTCGCGTCGCTGTCCAGCTTCGGCGAGCTGAGCGCCGCGATGGTGCTCGGCACGTTGTGGATCGCGTTGGCGAAGCTGACCACGGCGTCGGTGTCGGTGGTCAGGTACTTGACGAACTCCCATGCGGCGGCCTGCTTCTGGCTGCCGCGGGCGATGCCGATGATGGTGCCGGTCTGGTAGCCGCGGCCGTAGGTGGCGGCCTGGTCGTCCGGCACCGGGAAGGGCGCGGTGGCCCAGTCGAAGGCGACCTTGTCGGAGGCGATCGAGGCCGTCCGCCACTCGCCGTCGATGGCCATCGCCACCTGGCCGGTCTCGAACGGGTTCTTCGCGCTGAACTCGTCGCCGAACGAGGCCCGGTACTTCTCCAGCTTGTCGAAGCCGCCGAGCTTGCCGATCAGCGCCTTCTGCCAGGTGTACATCGCGGCGATCTTCGGGTCCCCGGCGATGTCCGACTTGCCGTCCGTGCCGAAGTACGGGACGCCGTACTGGCCGAGGAAGTGCGAGGGGGTGGACTCGTAGCCGTGGTAGTCCGGCATGAAGCCCAGCTGCTTGTACCCGTCGCCGTTCGCGATCGTCAGCTTGACGGCGTCGGCGTCGAACTCGCTGAGCGTCTTCGGCGGCGCGGTGATGCCGGCCGCGGCGAAGGCGGTCTTGTTGTAGTACAGGCCGTACGCGTCGCCGAGCAGCGGCAGCGAGCACTGGCTGCCCTCGAACTGGCTGTACTTGAGCATCGGGGCCGGGAAGGTCTTCGCCGGGTCTATGCCGTCCTTCTTCAGGAAGGGCGCGAGGTCGGTCCAGACCTTGGCGGAACAGAACTTGCCGACGTTGTCGGTGGTGAAGGAGGAGACCACGTCGGGCGCGTCCGGTCCGCCGGCCCGCAGCGCCTGCTCGCTCTTGTCGTCCGCGATGTTGGCGACGACCTTGACGTGGATGTTCGGGTGCAGCTTCTCGAAGGCCGCGACGTTGTCGTTGATCGCCTTGGTCTCGTTGTCCTGGCTCCAGCCGTGCCAGAAGGTGATGGTCACGTCCTTGCCGGAGGCGGAGTCGTCCGTGCCGCCGGTCGAGTTGCTGCCGGTGCAGGCGGTGGCGAAGAGGGCCAGTACGGCGCTGCCGGCGACGGCGGCGAGCATCCGGCGGGATCTGCGAGGGGTGTGCACTGGAGAGTCCTCCTGGGGTACGGAAGGTGCGGGGGCAGGCGGCATCGCCCTTCGGCCCGCGCGCGGGTGGGGGGAGGGTGACGTCCGTGGAGCTGGCGGTGGGCGGAGCTGTCAGGGGGTGCTGCGCATGCGGGTCCCCCCGGCCGGAGCCTGCGACGGGGGGCCCGGGAGGGTCGAGAAGACCGCCTCCCGGGCGGTGGCGAGAGCGCGTTGGAGCGCGCCGTGCAGGACGGGCGAGCCCGGGACGGTGCTGCTGCGTACTTCGGGCCGGGGGATCGAGAGCCCGGCCAGGGCGTCCTGGACGAGCCCGCGCAGCCGGTCGCCGCCGGCCGTCGGGACGTCGCCGGAGATCACCACCAGCTCGGGATCGACCACCGAGACGATGACGGCCAGCCCGACGGCCAGCCGTTCGGCCAGGACGTCCAGGAACCGGTCGCCCGCGCCCGGGGTGTCCAGCGCGAGTTCGATGGCCGCCTCGGCGGTCGGTGCCGCCAGGCCGTGCTCGCGGGCCAGCGCGAGGACGGCCGGTGCACCGGCCAGTTCCTGGAAGCCGCCGGAGTTCTTCCGGCGGAGTCTGTGCACCACCGGTGCGCCCGGCACCGGCATGTAGCCGACCTCGCCCGCGCCGCCGGTGAAGCCGCGGTGCAGCCGCCCGGCGATCACGATCGCGGCGCCGATGCCCTCGGCGGCCCAGAGCAGGACGAAGTCCTCGCAGCCCTGCGCGGCACCGAAGGACTGCTCGGCGACGGCGGCCAGGTTGACGTCGTTCTCGATGCTCACCGGTGCGCCGAGCGCGGCCGTCAGCTCGGCCACCAGCCGGGGCGAGTGCCAGCCGGGCAGGTGCGAGGCGTAGCCGAGCTTGCCGGTGACCGGGTCCAGTGCGCCGGGCACGCCGATGACGATCTCGTGCAGGCTGCCGTCCGCGAGCCCGGCCTCCCGGACGGTGTCGGCGACCGCCGCGGCCGTCCGCTCCAGCGTCTCGGCGGCGGGCCAGCCCCGGCTGGGGACGACCTGCTCGGCGAGCGTGGTGCCGGTGATGTCGGCCACCGCGACCCGGACCCGGCTCGGCGTGACGTCCAGCCCGGCGACGTACCCGGCGGCCGGGTTGACCTGGTACAGCTGCGCGTTCGGGCCGGGGCCGCCGGCCGTGGTGCCGACCGACTCGACCAGCCCCGCCGACTCCAGCCGGGTCAGCAGCTGGGAGGCGGTGGGCTTGGAGAGGCCGGTGAGGGTGCCGAGCTGGGTGCGGGAGAGCGGGCCGTTGGCGAGCAGGAGTTCCAGCGCGGCGCGGTCGTTGATCGCGCGGAGCAGGCTCGGCGTCCCGGCGAGCGGGGGGCGGGCGGGTGTGGTGTCGGTCACGTACCCGATCCTCCTCTCTCCGCCGGTGCGACGGGCGCGCAGGGGTGATGTCCGTGGGGTGCAAGGGCGGCGACCGGAACTGTTAGGAAACTTTCCAATCACCGAGAAGGACGGTAGGCCCCGGGCCCGGAGAGTGTCAATGACCCGGTACGGGCTGGATGCCGAAGCGTTACCGACCACTCCCGTGGCGTGAGTCCCGGCGCGTGAGTCCCGCCGCGTCGGCCCCACCGCGGGGGTCCGCCGGGCGGATCCCGCTGAGCGGATCCCGCCGCGCGAGAGGCCCCGCGCTCCGTCGTCCCGGAGCGCGGGGCCTCTCGTGGGGCCGGGCCGGCGGCCTCAGTGCACCTGCTGCTGGTCGTCCAGCGTGTGCGTCGGCATCGGTATCGGCTTGGTGGACAGCGACTTGGCCGAGGCCGGATCGGCCAGCGCGGACGGCGGCGCGGTCTCGACCACGGGCACCGCGAGGGCCGTCGTCGGCTCCTCCTTCAGCCGGATCCCGGCCAGGTCGAAGGAGGCCTTCAGCCGCCAGCGCAGCGCCCGGGTGACCACCGGCGCCTTGCCCGGCATGGTCCGGACCTCGACCTTCAGCACCACCGACTCGGCGGCCACCGACTCCACGCCGAGCACCTTGGCCGGCTCCCAGAACAGCTCGTCCCAGGGGGCCTCCTTGGCCATTGCCTCGGCGGTCTCCAGGATCAGCGAGGAGACCCGGTCGAGGTCCTCCTTGTACCCGACCTGGACGTCCACCACCGCCGTCGACCAGCCCTGGCTCATGTTGGCGATCCGCTTCACCTCGCCGTTGCGGATGTACCAGATCTCTCCGTTGGCGCCGCGCAGCTTGGTCACCCGCAGGCCGACCTCCAGCACCTTGCCGGTGGCCACCCCGGTGTCGATCTCGTCCCCGACGCCGTACTGGTCCTCCATGATCATGAAGACCCCGGACAGGAAGTCCGTCACCAGGTTGCGCGCGCCGAAGCCGATCGCCACACCCGCCACACCGGCGCTGGCCAGCAGCGGAGCCAGGTCCAGGCCGAGCGCCGAGATCACCATCAGCGCGGCGGTGCCCATGATGCTGAACGAGGCGACGCTGCGCAGCACCGACCCCATCGCCTCCGAGCGCTGCTTGCGGCGCTCGGTGTTGACCACCCCGGCGTTGGCCAGCAGCCCGCCGAACCGGCTGAGGTCACCGTGCTCGTGGTGCTCGTGGTGCCGGGCCATCCGGGCCACCGTCTGCGAGATCAGCTTGCGGATCACCGCCCGCAGCACCATGGCCAGCAGCACGATGAGCACGATCTTCAGTGTGCCCTCCGCCCAGCTCTGCCAGTGGCTCTCGAACCAGCCGGCCGCCTGCTTGGTACTGGCCGACACCTCCGAGGCACTGGTCGGGAGCTTCAGCTGCGGCAGCTCCGCCGAGGGCGAGTGCGCTGCGGGCGAGGGGGACGCGTGGGCGGACACGCCGGCGACACCTTGCCAGGACACTTGCACGACCTTCCTGCTGACGTTCGAGGGGACCGCGGCCCGCCGGAGTCCGGTGCGCGGGCCGCCCGCCGGACTCGTGGGCCGTCCGGACCAGCCTATCGGCCCGCCGTCACCCCTTCGGCTGCCCGGCCGCCGGGTGCCGCCGAACCGCGCCGGTGCGGACGAAGCGTCCGAAAACCCGGGCCCCGCCGTGCATTGTGGCCACAGCCTGGGCATATCGGTTATGACGGAATCCACAGCCGGTCCGTTACACAGGAGTGGTGGCGCCCTACGACGGCGTAAGGCGACACTGGTGGAGATCGCGTCGGAAGGCGCGGTCACCCGCTCGTCCCGGCGCGAGCCACGCGCCGCAGGCGTCCAAGGAGGCATCCGTGCCACATGTCCTGGTCCTCAACGCGTCTTACGAGCCGCTCGGCGTCGTCTCCATGCGCCGCGCACTCATTCTGGTCCTCAACCACAAGGCGGTCAGCCTGGAAGAGTCCGGAATCACTCTGCACAGCGCCACCAGCGCCATCACGGCGCCGTCCGTCGTCCGACTGACCCGGTTCGTCCGGGTCCCCTTCTGCGGGCCCGTCCCGCTCACCCGCCGCGCCCTGTTCGCCCGCGACCACGGGCGCTGCGTCTACTGCGGGGCCGCCGCGACCAGCGTCGACCACGTCATCCCGCGCAGCCGGGGCGGCCAGCACCGGTGGGACAACGTGGTGGCGGCCTGCCGCCGCTGCAACCACACCAAGGCCGACCGGCACCTCACCGAGCTCGGCTGGCGGATGAAGCGCCCGCCCGCCCCGCCCAGCGGTCTGGCCTGGCGGATCATCGGCACCGGCATCCGGGACCCGCGCTGGCGGCCCTACCTGGAGCCGTACGGCGGTGTCGAGCAGTTCCGCGAGTACGAGCACTTCGACCATCCGGAACACACCGGCAGATCGCACCCCGGCCCGAACGGCCATCCCGTCCAGTCCGTCCACCACTCGGTCCACCGCGGTGAGCAGCCGGAAGCACTCTCGGCCTGACCCACCGCCCGACAGACAGGGCCTGCCCGACATCCTTCGGTACGCCTCATGGGCCGCCGTCACACCCCTGGTGGGAGTGCCGGCGGCCCGCCGCGTTCTCCCCTGCGGGGTGCCACGGGGCTGCGCGAAGCGGGGGTGCGGACCCGGCGGGGCCCGGTTCCCTACGGGGTCGGGGAGGGGGAGGCCGAGGGCGGCGCCGTCGGTGCGGTCGAGGGCTTGGGGGACGGCGATGCCACCGGCGGGACGGGCAGGACGGGGGGTATCGGCGGGGTGGGGGACACCGGGGGAGTGGGCGGCGTCACCGGCGGGGCCGGGGTCACCGCGTAGGCCTCGATGCCGAAGAGCGAGTAGCCGTACTTCGTCGCCCGGGAGACGCCCTGGATCCGCAGGTACTGGGCGCCCGGCGCGTCGAAGCGGACGGTCTCGGTGCCGCCCCTGCCGTCGTCGACGGCGGCCACCGTCGTCCAGTTCACGCCGTCCGCCGAGGTCTGCACCTGGTAGGCGGCGGCGTACGCGTCCTGCCAGTGCAGCACCACCGAGCCCAGGTGGGCGGCCTGCGGCAGGCGCAGCTGCACCCAGGCGTCGTCCGTGGCGGGGGAGGACCAGCGGGTCTTCGGGTCGCCGTCGTTCACGTTCTTCGCCGGGAAGGCCGGGGTCTCGTCGCCGGAGGAGCTCGCCACGGCGGTCGGCGCGAGGTCGGGCCCGCTGGTGGGCGGTACCACGTGCACCTGGAGCACCTGGCTCACCGTCAGGGCGCCGGCCGTGAAGGTCACCGGCACCTGGTACGTCCCCGAGGGGGTGTCGGGCGTGGCGGTGACCAGCAGCGGGGCGGTGACCTGGCTGCCGCGCGGCACGCTGAGCGCCGCCGACGGGGTGACGGTCAGGCCCTTGGCGACCGCCGGGACGGCGGTCTTCAGCTCCCCGCTGATCCCCTCCGGGCGCCCGGCCGACACCACGGCCCGGGTCTGCGCCGGGAGGGCCTCGCCCGTCACCACGTCGATCGAGGCGTCGGAGAGGCTCAGCTGGGCGCCGGGGGTGTCCGTGTACCAGGGGACGATCTGGTTCACCACGGGCGGCTCGCCGCCGGGTGCCCAGGTCAGCCGGATGGCGTCGGCGGACAGGCCCCCGGCGGGCAGCTCGTTGTAGCCGGGCTGCGCGATGCCGATCGCCGCCCAGCCGCCGTTCGCCCGCCGCACCTCGACGGTGGCGGTGGCCCGGACGGTGGGGTCGGTGAGCACGGTGACGCGGTCCAGCGGACGGCTCGCGCCCAGCTCGACGGTCAGCGGGGCGTCCGCCGCGGTGGGTGCGGCGGCCGCGTGGTACGCGGTGTCGGGGTTGCCGTCCAGCACGGCGGAGAGGGAGGAGCCGGGCGCGGGGGCCGGTCCGCCGGTGACCGTCGCGGGGGTGTCACCGGGCGCGGTGACGGTGAAGTCCCGGACGGCGACGGCCGTCCGCTGGGTGGCGGTGGCCCGCAGCCGGACGGCCTTGGCGACGGTGCCGGGGGGCGCCACGCCGGTGACGCTCTTCTGGTTGTGGACGGTGGCCAGCGGCTTCCAGCCGCCCTCGCCGGTGGTGTACTCCAGCACGCCGTCGCGGATGTAGTCGTCGGCGGCGGTGATCGCGTCCGGCCCGTTGCCCCAGGAGCCCATCAGCACGGTGACGCTGCCGATCGGGCGCCCGGTGCCGAGGTCGAGCCCGACGGCGTCCCCCACCTGCGGCGGGGCGGAGCTCCAGTAGAAGGTGTCGGCGGCGTCGTCCGTCATCAGCGCCGGACCGTGGTCGTACGCGGTGCCGAGCGTGCTGGTCGGTGCCAGCGCGCCCGTGCTCACGCCGGACCAGCTGTCGGCCGACCGCAGCGCGCGGTCCAGGAAGGGGTCGAGGACGCCCCCGCCGACCGTCGCCGCGCCCTGGGCCAGCTGGGTGCGCAGCTGCCGCAGCTGGACGCGGGCCTGCCAGGCGGCGGAGCCGTTGCCGCCGCGCTGCGCCAGCAGCATGTCCACGGCGGCCTGCCCGGCCCGGCCGTAGCTGCTCAGCCGGGCCAGCCAGGGCGCGGTCTCGGCGCCGACGGCGTCCTGGGCCAGGGCCTGCTGGGCGCCCGCCATCACGGTGAACGCGTCCCGGACGGGGGCGGCGGCCTCGGTCAGCTTCGCCAGGTCGGTGGTGTTGCCGCCGGTCGGCTCCAGGGTGGCCCAGAACCGGTCCAGCAGCGGGGTGAGGTAGCCGGACTCGGCGGTGGCGAGCGGCGAGGAGGCGCTGTTGCCGGCCAGCGCGGTGAGCGCGGCCAGGCCCGCGTCGCTGCCGGCCAGCGGGCGCAGCGCGGCCCGCAGCGAGTCGGCCGGGCGGTAGCCGGCCGGGTTCCAGGCGAAGTCGGCGGCGGTCGCCAGCGGGATCCGGGAGGCCACCGGCTGGGTCATCGCGGCCGTCAGCAGGACGGCCGACCTGCTCGCCAGCTCCGGGTCCCGGCCGGTGTAGGCGCCGAGGTAGAGCCGGTCGGGGGCGGAGTCGTTGACGGGGTAGTTGTCCAGCGTCATCAACGGGCGGTGGAACAGCGCGGCGGTGTCGGCCGTCTGGCTGCCGGTGATCTTCGCCGGGATCACCGAGCCGCCGCTCCAGGCGACCTGCACCCCGGCGGGCAGCGCGGCGGCGAGCGCCATCCGGTACGGCGAGGCGCCCGAGCGCTGGTACTCGGTCGGGACGACCGAGAGCGGGGCCAGCTCGGGGTGCTTGGCCATCAGACGGGCCTGCACCTTGGCGACCAGCGCCGCCTGCGCCTTCGCGGCGGCGGCGGGGCCGGTGCCGTAGTCGCTCCGGTCGGCGGAGCAGTGCCACTCGTCGTAGCTGACGTCCAGGAACTGGAGTTGGAAGGCGTCGAAGCCGACCGACCGCATCGCCTCCAGCTTGCCGACCAGCGCGTCGACGTCCCGGGCCGAGCTGTAGCAGAACGACTGGCCGGGGTCGATGGAGTAGGCGAGCGTCACGTGGTTGGCGCGGGCCCGGGCGCCGAGCCCGCGCAGCACCTCGGTCTGCGCGGCGGGGTAGGCGTCGCGCCAACGGGAGAGGCGGTACGGGTCGCCGCCGGGGGCGTAGAGGTAGAAGTTCTGCTTGCTGCGGCCCAGGAAATCCAGCTCGTCCAGCCGCTGGTCGGTGGTCCAGGGGGTGCCGTGGAACGACTCGGCGGTGCCGCGTACGGCTGCGCCGCTCGGCCAGTCCCGGATGCTGACACCGGGGAAGCCCTTGCCGCCGTTCCCGTTCTGCTCCTGGCCCGGCCCCTGCCCCTGGCCCTGTCCGGGGCCGATCGGCGCGAGCAGCTGCCGCAGGCTCTGCGCGGCGTAGAACGTCCCCGCCGGGTCGATGCCGGCGAGCACGATCGCGCCGTACGTGCCGCCCACGGTGGGGAGTTGGCCGGATGCCAGCAGGTACCCGCCGGCCGGCAGGCCCGCGTACGACGGGCCGGAGGTGTCCTTGCCGCCGGCCGCCGCGGTCAGATCCCGCAGCACCCGGTCGGTCGTCCCGTCGGCGCCCTCGGCCGGGCCGCCGACGTAGACCACCAGCGAGCCGGGCATCGGGGTCTGCGACTGCTGGAGCAGCGGGCTGACGTCGGTGGCCCCGGCCGCGCCGAGCACGTCCCGGACGGCGTCCACGGCGGGGCCGTCCGCCTGGTCGGCGAGCACCAGGCCGACGCTCTTCGGTACGCTGACCGGCTGCCCGGCGCTGGTCAACTCCTGCGGACGCGGGTAGATCTGAGGGTTCGTCAGGCTGCCGAGCGGGGCCTGCGCCGAGACCGGCCCGCTGGTGGCCGAGGTCCGCTCGAAGCCCGGCGCGGCGTAGCCGGGGGCGCTCACCAGCAGCCCGCCCACCACGGCCGCCGCCGACAGCGTGGCCGCGATCTGCAGCGCCGCCCGCCGCCGCCCGGGGCGGGCCGCCCGCCGCTCGGCCCGTACGGACGCCAGCAGCGGTTCGGTGCCCTTGAGGTCGGCGATCAGGCGGTCGGCGGTCTTCGGCGCCAACTGCCGCGCCGTCCGTGCCGTCGCCCGGCGCGCGGCCAGCGCCGCCGGATGCTGCAACACCTCACGCAGGGGCCGGCTCTGCTCGATCTGCTGCCTCAGGCGTCGCCCCGCGACGACGGACACACGCGCCTGCAACAGGAGCCTCCTCGTACCGACCACCCAGCCCGCAGGCCGGTCTCATCACCCGGACCGCTCCGCCGCCACAGCCCACCAGGTGTTACGTCCGGTGTCAACGCGGCTGGGGTCAATGTCTCTTTTGTCCGCCAATGCTGGGAGTCTGCCCGGAATCGGTCGTCGGGCGGGTGTGCGGATCCGGCGGAGAGTCAGGGGATTCGGGTGGCCTGTGAGGACGACGGGTGTGGCCCGGCCACAGGTGCTGCCCGCCGTGGCCGTCCGGACGTCCCCGGTGGACCCCGCGCCGCGAAGTTCACCCGTCGTGCCGAATCGGAGCCCGTGTCGTGCGGGGTCGGGCGGCCCGGGCGCGGGTAGGACTGGGGGGTCCCGTACGGCGTCTCCTCAGAGCACAGGAGCCCAAGAGTGGCCGCATTCCTCGACCCTGCCGTTGACCCTGCCGACTCCGGTCTCCAGCCGGCCCCCGCCGAGGACGCGCCCGCGCCTCCGCCGGAGCTGGTGGCGCTGGCGCACGCCCACGGGGTGGACAGCACGTACGACCCCGGTAGCGGGCCGCTGCCGGTGGCCGCGCACACGCTGGTCGCGGTGCTCGCCGCGCTCGGGGTGGACGCGAGTACGCCCGAGGCGGCGAAGGAGGCGCTGGAGCGTCACCGGGCCGAGCTGGCGGGCCGGTTGCTGCCGCCCTGTGTGGTCGTCAGGGCCGGCCGGCGGACGGCGGTCGACCTGCCGGCCGAGGCGGTGCTGACCGTCGAGCTGGAGGAGGGCGGCTGCTGGACGCTGCCCGCCGGGCACTCGCACTGGCTCCCCGCCGACCTCCCGCTCGGCCGGCACCGGCTGCGGGCGAAGACGCCCCGGCGGGAGCAGGAGGCGACGCTGATCGTCGCGCCGCAGCGGCTCGAACCGCTCCGGGAGCGCGGCTGGGGCTTCCTGGCGCAGCTGTACTCCGTGCTCTCCGACCGCTCCTGGGGCATGGGCGACCTGGGCGACCTCGCCGAGCTGGCCCAGTGGTCCGGCAACGCGCTCGGGGCGAGCTTCCTGCAGATCAACCCGCTGCACGCGGGCCTGCCCGGCGCACCGTCCGACCCGTCCCCGTACCGGCCCTCCTCGCGCCGGTTCGCCGACCCGGTGCACCTGCGGATCGAGGCCGTCCCCGAGTTCGCGTACGCGCAGGGCCTCGGCGACCTCGGCGACCTCGGCGAGCTCGTCGAACGCGGCGCCCGGCTGCGCGGCGAGGTGCTGCGGCACGACGGCCTGATCGACCGGGACGGGGTCTGGGCGCTGAAGCGGCAGGCGCTGCAGATCCTGCACCGAGTCCCGCGCGGGGTCGGCCGCCAGGCGGCGTACCGGGCGTTCACCGAGCGCGAGGGCGACTGGCTGGAGCGGTTCGCGACCTGGTGCGCGCTGGCCGAAGTGCACGGCAGCGACTGGCACGGCTGGCCGAAGAGCCTGCGCCACCCCGGCAGTCCGCACGTCGCCGCCGCGAAGGCCGAGCACGCCGAGGCGATCGAGTTCCACCGCTGGCTGGCCTGGCTGGTGGACGAGCAGCTCGGCGCGGCCCAGCAGGCCGCCGAGCGGGCCGGGATGGCCGTCGGCCTGATCCACGACCTCGCCGTCGGCGCCCACCCGGACGGCGCCGACGCCTGGGCGCTCCAGGACGTGCTGGCGGAGGGCATCTCGGTCGGCGCCCCGCCGGACGCCTTCAACGCGCACGGCCAGGACTGGGGCCTGCCGCCCTGGCGCCCGGACGCGCTCGCCGCCGCCGGGTACGCGCCGTACGCCGAGCTGCTGCGGGCCTCCGCCCGGCACGCCGGGGCGATCCGGATCGACCATGTGATGGGCCTGTTCCGGCTCTGGTGGGTCCCGGCCGGGCTGCCGCCCACCCAGGGCGCGTACGTCCGCTACGACGCGGAGGCAATGCTCGGGGTGCTCGCGCTGGAGGCGCACCGCGCGGGCACCCAGGTGATCGGCGAGGACCTCGGCACCGTCGAACCCGGCGTGCGGGAGGAGTTGACGGCGCGCGGCATCCTCGGCACCTCCGTCCTCTGGTTCGAGCGCGACTGGCAGGACAAGGGCGCCGTCCTGCCGCCCGAGCGCTGGCGGTCCGCCTGCCTGGCCACCCTCACTACCCACGACCTGCCCAGCACCGCCGCCCGGCTCAGCGGCGAGCACGTCGAGCTGCGGCACCGCCTCGGGCTGCTGGCCCGCCCGCTGGAGGAGGAGCAGGCCGGGGCGGCGGCCGAGCTGGCCGACTGGCGCACCGAACTGACCCGGGCCGGGCTGCTCGCCGAGGGCGCCGAGCTCACCCCCGAGGCGCTGTACGCCTTCCTGCTCGCCACCCCCGCCGAACTGGTCGGCGTCTGGCTGCCCGACACCGTCGGCGACCCGCGCCCGCAGAACCTCCCCGGCACCTGGGACCAGTACCCGAACTGGCGCCTCCCGGTGGCCGGCCCGACCGGCGCCCCGCTCACCCTCGACCGGATCGCGGCCGCCCCGGGCACGCACGCGCTGGCGGCCGCGCTCGGCGCCGGGGGCGACACCGAGCCCGGAAGGCGCACCCCGCCGCGCGGGGCGTCATAAAGGGCCGGTACCTTGGGAAACGTGGACAAGAGGAACGCTTTGCGCGCTGGTGCGGTCACCGCAGCGGCCACGCTGATGATGCTGATGTCGTCGCCCGCCATGGCCCTGACCAGGGACGACGGTGACGACCCGGGCAAGGGGCTGAGCCTCGCCCAGACCCTGGGCCTCTACGTCGGAATCCCGCTGGTCCTGTTCGTACTGATCACGGGTCTGGTCATGCTCCCTTCGCTGGGCAAGGGCAAGAAGAAGTAACCACGTCGCACCGCAGAGCGCCGCAGGAGCACCCGCTCCTGCGGCGCTCTCCGGTTTCCACCGGCCCACGGCGCTCACCGGCCCACCGGTCCCACCGGCCCACCGGTCCGCCGCTCTCGCCGCCCCTTCGGCCTCCCGCCGCCGGAACGCGTCCGGCTCAGCCCGTCGCGAGGTGCCGGCGTAGGCCCGGGGTGTGGCGGGTGCTGCCGTCGGGGAGGACGGCCAGGGCCTCGACCTGCGGGTGCCGGGCGGCCCAGGCCAGGGCACGCTGCGGGCCCATCGCGAAGGCGGCGGTGGCCCAGGCGTCGGTGCGGGCGAGCCGGCGGCCGACCAGGGTGAGGGAGGCCAGGCCGGTGGCGGGGCGGCCGGTGTGCGGGTCGAGGATGTGCGGGCCGCGTTCGGCGGTGCCGGAGGTGGCGACCGCGAGGTCGTGGCCGGCCACGACGGCGATCAGCTCGCCCGGGTGCAGCGGGTGGGCGACGCCGATCCGCCAGGGGCCGCCGCAGGTCTGGATGTCGCCGCCGCCGCCGACGCTGTGCCGGTCCGAGCCCGCCGCGCGCAGCAGCCGGGAGGCCTCCTCGACGGCCCAGCCCTTTACCCATCCGCTCGGGTCGAGCACTCCGCCGGGCCGGTCGCTGAACCAGCCGTCGGTCTCGGCGGTGACCTCGCGGCAGCGCTCCAGCACCTCGGCGACCTCCGGGTCGCATTCGGCGGGGGTCAGTTCGCCGCGCCCGAGCCGGCTGATGTCGCTGTCGGGCCGGTAGGTGGAGAAGACCCGGTCGATGCGGTGCAGCCGTTCGACGGCCCGCCGCAGTGCCTCGCCGATCTCCGGCGTGGGGTCGCGCACGGTGAACGAGAAGACGGTGCCCATCACGTGCTCGGCGTGCCGCAGCGGCGCCGGGGCGGTCACAGCCCCGCCTGGTCGAGGGCGCTCTGCAGTGAGCGGGTGTAGCCGTCGCTGGTGTACGTCGCGCCGGAGACCGCGTCGATCTGCGCGCTCTGCGCGGCGATCGCCTCCTGGTTGAGCTGCGGCAGGGCGTAGCTGTTGATCTCCAGGTCGCGACCGCTCTCCTGGGGGTACTGGATCACGTCGATCCTGGAGACCTTCTTCCCGTCCAGCACCACCCGGACCTGCACCGGGCCGTAACGGGTGTCGATCGCCGAGCCGGTGACGGTCCGCGTGGCGGAGGCCGACGGGCTGCCCGGGGAGGCGGCGGCCGAGGCGGCCGGCGAGGACTGGCCGGCGGACGGCGCCGACGACGGGGTGCTGGAGGTGTCGGAGCTGATGATCCTGCTGCTGACCGCGCCCGCGCCGCTGTTGTGCGGCTTGAGCGAGAGCAGCAGGATCACCCCTGCCACGGTGGCGGTGCCGGCGACGATGGCTCTGCGCACGGGGACAACCCTTCGGCGTGGGACGGTCGGGAGACGGTCGGAGGGAACGGGTCAGAAGTCGAAGGACTCACGGTGGATCCGGGAGCGCCGGACCCCGGCGGCGCGCAGGGCGCGGACGGCGTCCTCGGCCAGCGCCTCCGGCCCGCACAGGTACACCTCGTGCCCGGCCAGGTCGGGCACCAGCCGGCGGAGCGCGGCGCCGAGGTCGCCGACCTGGGCCCGGCTGCCGAGCAGCTCGTGCACCCGCGCGCGGCGGTCGGCGCCGATGGCCGCCAGCTCGTCCCGGAAGAGCACGTCCTCGGCCCGCCGGGCCCGCTGGACGAAGGTCAGCCGGCCGGGCAGCGTCTCGAACAGCGCCCGCAGCGGGGTGACCCCGACCCCCGCTCCGAGCAGCAGCACCTTGCGCTCCCGGCGCCGCCGGGCGGTGAAGGCGCCGTACGGCCCCTCGGCCCGCACCTTGGTGCCGGGTGCGAGCCGGGCCACCGCCGCGCTGTGGCCGCCGAGGTCCTTGACCGTGAAGCGCAGGAACCGGGGGTGCGGCGGCGCGGAGAGCGAGTACGGGTTGGCGGCCCAGCGCAGGCCCTTGGTCTGGAACTGGAGGCGGAAGAACTGCCCGGCCTCGGCACCGAGCTCGTCCAGCCGCTCGCCGGTCAGGAAGAGCGAGACCACGCCCGGCGCCTCGCGCCGCACCTCGGCGACCCGCAGCCGGTGCCGCCGGTCCCGCAGGTACGGGACGACCAGCCGGTACCAGCCCAGCAAGGCGGCGGTGCCCAGGTAGAGCGCGTACCAGGCGAGCCGCTCGGGGCCGCTGCCCAGGTCGGCGCCGTTGGCCAGCTGGTGGCTGAAGCCGAGCGCGATCGCCAGGTAGGTGGCCAGGTGGAGGTAGTACCAGGTCTCGTAGCTCAGCCGCCGGCGGGCGGCCCGGGCCGAGACCGCGCCGGTGCCGAACATGATCATGGTGGCCAGCGTGGCCTTGATCATCTCGGGGTAGTGGAAGACCAGCCGGACGCCCTCGGAGACCACGCCCTGGTGGTCCGTGAGCGCGTACCCCCAGACGATGGTCAGCACGTGGACGCTGACCAGCCCGACCAGGTACCGGCCGCCCATCGCGTGCCAGCGCGCCAGCCGGTCCGCGCCGACCTCGCGCTCCAGCAGCGGGATCCGGGCCATCAGGAGCAGCAGCACCGGCGCGGCGTACCCGGCCAGCAGGCCGGTGATCCGCCCGGCGCCGGTCAGCCAGTCGGCGGCGGTGGTCACCTCGGTGGTGTCGTTCCACCAGATCGCCAGCAGGCCGGCTGCGCCGACCGCGATCAGGCCGAGTACGGCCCAGGACACGGCGTCGGCCGGGAACCTGCGGGGTGGCGCGGCACGGCGGCTTGCGCTGCGGTGCTGGGTGAGTACGGTCACGGGCCCTCCTCCTTGCCGTCCGGATACCGTCCGACCTGGGCAACCCTGGCACCGGAAGCTCTCAGTTGCCTCTGAGTCCGCCGCCCCGACACTCCCGAAAATCAGGTGTTTGCGCAGGTCAGGGCGGTAGTGGTGGCTGCGGCCGGGGCAAGTGGATCTCACCGTGTTCTCATCGCGGCAGGTGAGAATGAAGGCTCCCGCCGCCGAAGCCACCCCTGGGGACCCGCATGGACAGCATCTCCGGACCGGACCAGCCGCCCTGGCGGATCCTGGTGGTCGACGACGAGCCCGACCTCGTCGAGGTGCTCTGCGGGGCGCTGCGCTACGAGGGCTGCGAGGTGCGCGGCGCGGGCGACGGGCCGGCCGCCGTCGCGGCGGCGGCCGACTGGCGTCCGCACGCCGTGGTGCTGGACATGATGCTTCCCGGCCTGGACGGGATGGAGGTGCTCCGCCGCATCCACGCGGGGCAGCCCGAGGTCCGGGTGCTGTTCCTGACCGCCAAGGACGCCGTCGAGGACCGGATCGCCGGTCTGGCGGCGGGCGGCGACGACTACGTGACCAAGCCGTTCAGCCTGGCCGAGGTGGTGGTCCGGCTGCGCGGCCTGCTGCGCCGCACCGGCCCGGCCGAGCGGCCGGTGCCGGTGCGCGGGCTGGTCCTCGGCGACCTCGTGCTGGACGAGCAGTCGCACGAGGTGGCCCGGGGCGGTGAACCGGTCGAGCTGAGCCCCACCGAGTTCGCGCTGCTCCGCTACCTCATGCAGCACCCCCGGCAGGTGCTCAGCAAGCCGCAGATCCTGGAGGCCGTCTGGTCGTACGACTTCGGCGGCCAGGCGCACGTGGTGGAGCTCTACATCAGCTACCTGCGCAAGAAGGTCGACCTCGGGCGGCCCCCGATGATCCACACCGTGCGCGGGTCGGGCTACCTGATCAAGGCGGCGACGTGACCGGCCCGGCCGTGACCGGCCCCGCAGCGTCCGGCCCCGCAGTGTCCGGCCCGGCCGGGACCGGCCCTTCGGTGATCAGGCGGATGGCCCCTCGTACGATCCGCGCCCGCCTGCTCGCCGGGCTGCTCGCGCTGCTGGTGCTGACCTGCGGCGGGGTCGGGCTGGCCACCACCGAGGCGCTGCGGCACTTCCTGGTGGCCCGGCTCGACCAACAGCTCTCCGACACCGGCGGCCGCTACGCCGCCAGTCTGGAGCACCAGGGCGCCGGCGGCACCGCCACCGCCCGCAGTGACACCCGGGCGCAGGCCCCGGGCACCTTCGGTGCCCGGCTGCTGCACGGCACGGTGACCAACGCCGGGGTGGTCGACGGCGACGCCGACGATCCGGGGGTGGCCGCCGGGAGCAGACCGGCCGACACCGACGACCTGGTGCAGCTGACGGCCGCCGACCAGCGGGCGCTGGCCGCCCTGCCGGTCGGCGGCCCGGCCGCCAGCGTCCGGCTCGCCGCGCTGCCCGGCTACCGGCTGCGCGCCACCGCCGGGCTGGACGGCGACGTCCTGGTCACCGGACTGCCCTTGGAGCCGGTCGAGCAGACGGTGCATCAGTTGATCATGGTGGAACTGATCGTCTTCGCCGTCGCGCTGGCCGTGACGGGCGTGGCGGCGGCGCTCTGGATCCGCTTCTCGCTGCGCCCGCTCGGCCGGGTGGTGGCGGCGGCCGAGGGGGTGAGCGCGCTGCCGCTGGCCAGTGGCGAGGTGGAGCTCTCCGTCCGGGTGCCGGACGACGACAGCCGGACGGAGGTCGGCCGGGTCGGCGCGGCGCTCAACCGGATGCTCGGCCACGTCGAGGACGCCCTCGCCCAGCGGCACACGGTGGAGGAGAGGCTGCGCGCCTTCGCCGCCGACGCCAGCCACGAACTGCGCTCCCCGGTGGCGACCGTGCGCGGCCACGCCGAGCTGGCGCTGCGTCACCCCGGTCCGCTGCCCGAGCAGGTCACGCACTCGCTCACCCGGATCGACGCCGAGTCGCAGCGGATGGGCGCCCTGGTGGAGGACCTGCTGCTGCTGGCCCGGCTGGACGCCGGACGGCCGCTCGCGGTGGGGGAGGTGGACCTCACCCGGGTGGCCCTGGACTGCACGGCCGACGCCCGGGCCGCCGGGCCCGGACACCGCTGGCGGCTGGAGCTGCCGGAGGAACCCGTCCTGGTCACCGGTGACGCCGACCGGCTGCGGCAGGTGGTGGCCAACCTGCTGGCCAACGCCCGCACCCACGCCCCGGAGGGCACCGAGGTGACGCTCCGGCTGGAGGAGCGGGCCGGCCGGGTCCGCCTCACGGTCACCGACACCGGCCCGGGGATCGAACCCGAGCTGGCGGCCATGGCCTTCGAGCGCTTCGTACGCGGCGACCGCTCCCGCTCCCGGGCGGCCGGCAGCACCGGCCTCGGCCTGGCGATCGTCCGGGCGGTTGTCACGGCCCACGGCGGCACGGTCGACCTGGCGAGCCGCCCGGGGAGCACGGCCGTCACCGTCCTGCTCCCCGGGCAGCCCTGAGAGAGCACCGCGCACCCCCCCAGGGGCGCGAGGAACTGCGCGAATCGGAAGGTATGTTGCCGCACCTCCCACAACGCGCAGCCCTTCGCGCCCTCTTCGGAAAGCGCTACCGGCGCTACCGCGTTACGCGCGCCGCGCCGCCGCCTGGTCGGCGAGCTGGGCCTTCAGGGCGCGCTCGACGCCCGCCCGGGCCTCGACGACCATCCGGCGCAGGGCCGGGGCCGGCTCGGCCGAGGCCAGCCACGCGTCGGTGGCGTCCAGGGTGGCCTGCTCGATCTGCAGCGAGGGGTAGAGGCCGACGATGATCTGCTGGGAGATCTCGTGGCTGCGGTCCTCGTAGATGCCCTTGACCGCGCCGAAGTACTGCGCGGTGTAGGGGGCGAGCAGCTCGCGCTGGTCGGCCTGGACGAAGCCGCTGATCACGGCCTCCTGGACGTAGTTGGTCAGGTCGTCCCGCTCCACCACCGAGGCCCAGGCCCCGGCCTTGGCGTCGGCGGTCGGCCGGGAGGCGCGGCAGCTGGCCGCG
Source organism: Kitasatospora kazusensis (assembly GCF_039529945.1). Lineage (NCBI taxonomy): Bacteria > Bacillati > Actinomycetota > Actinomycetes > Kitasatosporales > Streptomycetaceae > Kitasatospora > Kitasatospora kazusensis. The sequence continues at coordinate 64,816 of NZ_BAAANT010000011.1, forward strand.
TGCTCCTGGCCGGCGGCGGTCGGGTCGCGGTCCAGCTCGGCGTCGATCGCCTTGTCGTCCGCGCGGCCGGTGGCGGCCAGCCGGCCGAGCAGCGCCCAGCGCAGCTCGGTGTCGACGGCGAGGCCGTCGAGGGTGGCCGAGCCGTCGAGCAGGCCGGCCAGCAGCGCGAGCTGCTGGTCCGTGCGGGCCACGACGGCCAGCGCGCGGGCCCAGGCGAGCTGGTGGTCGCTGCCGGGGGCGGCGGCGCGCAGCTGCTGCTCGGCGGCGTCGGCCCAGCGGGCCAGGCCCTCCTCGCGCCAGGCCGGGTCGGCGTAGACGTCGAGCGCCAGCTTGACCTGACGGTGCACCGACTGGACGACGCCGATGTCGGACTCGCGGGGCAGGCCGGAGAGCGCCAGCTCCAGGTAGTCGCGGGCGGCCAGCTCGCCGTCGCGGGTCATGTCCCAGGCCGAGGCCCAGCACAGCGCACGCGGCAGCGAGTCGGTGAAGCCGCCGAGGTGCTGCGTGACGACGGCGAGCGAGCCCTCGTCGAGGCGGACCTTGGCGTAGGACAGGTCGTCGTCGTTGAGCAGCAGCACGGACGGCTTGTGACGGCCGACCAGCTGCGGGACCTCGGTGCGCGGGCCGTCGACGTCCAGCTCGATCCGGTCCGTGCGGACCAGCTCCTCGCCCTCCAGCTCGTACACGCCGATGGCGATCCGGTGCGGGCGCAGTACGGCCTCGCCCTTGGCGCCGGCGGGCAGCGCGGGGGCCTCCTGGATGACCGCGAAGGACGCGATGGTGCCGTCCAGGGCGATGGTGAACTCCGGGTGCAGCACGTTGATGCCGGCCGTCTCCAGCCATGCCTTCGACCAGGTCTTCAGGTCGCGGCCGCTGGACTTCTCCAGCGCGCCGAGCAGGTCGGAGAGGCGGGTGTTGCCCCAGGCGTGCTGCTTGAAGTAGGCCTGCACGCCCTGGAAGAACGCGTCCTGGCCGACGTACGCCACCAGCTGCTTGAGCACCGAGGCGCCCTTGGCGTAGGTGATGCCGTCGAAGTTGACCTGGACGTCCTCCAGGTCGTTGATCTCCGCCATGATCGGGTGGGTGGACGGCAGCTGGTCCTGCCGGTACGCCCAGGTCTTCATCGAGTTGGCGAAGGTGGTCCAGGAGTTCGGCCACCGGGAGCCCGGCGCCTCGGCCTGGCAGACCGCCTCGGCGAAGGTCGCGAACGACTCGTTCAGCCAGAGGTCGTTCCACCACTCCATGGTGACCAGGTCGCCGAACCACATGTGGGCCAGCTCGTGCAGGATGGTCGCGGCGCGCGACTCGTACGCGGCGTCCGTCACCTTGGAGCGGAAGACGTACTGGTCGCGCAGGGTGACGGCGCCCGCGTTCTCCATCGCGCCGGCGTTGAACTCCGGCACGAAGAGCTGGTCGTACTTCGGGAAGGGGTAGGGGAAGTCGAACTTCTCCTGGAAGTAGTCGAAGCCCTGCTTGGTGACCTCGAAGATCGCGTCCGCGTCGAGGAACTCGCGCAGCGACGGGCGGCAGTAGACGCCGAGCGGGACGTGCTGCTCGCCGTTCTCGTACGCGTCGAAGACACCGACGTACGGGCCCGCGATCAGGGCGGTGATGTAGCTGGACATCCGGTCGGTGGGCGCGAAGCTCCAGACCTGGGTGTCGCCGTCACCGGCGGGCTCGGGGGTGGGGGAGTTGGAGACCACGACCCAGCCCTTGGGCGCGGTCACCGTGAAGGTGTACGCGGCCTTGAGGTCGGGCTGCTCGAAGTTGGCGAAGACGCGGCGGGCGTCCGGCACCTCGAACTGGGTGTAGAGGTAGGTCTCGCCGTCGACCGGGTCGACGAAGCGGTGCAGGCCCTCGCCGGTGTTGGTGTAGGCGCAGTCGGCGACGACCCGCAGTTCGTTCTCGGCCCGCAGGCCGGGGAGGGCGATCCGGCTGTCCTCGAAGCTGTCCAGCGGCAGCGGCTCGCCGTTCAGGACGATCTCGGCCACGCTCGGCGCGACCAGGTCGATGAAGCTGGCGGCGCCCGGCGTGGCGGCGGTGAAGCGGACCACGGTGGTGGACCGGAACGTGCCGCCCTCACGGGCCGTGCTCAGATCGAGCGTGATGTCGTAGGCGTCCACGTGCAGGAGCTCGGCCCGGGTGCGGGCCTCCACACGGGTCAGGTTGGTGCCAGGCACTCGCAGGACTCCTTTGTCAGGCTTGGGATGCCCGCATCCTCCCATGCCGCCGTTCCCGGGAGCCCTGCCATTGCCGCCGCCGTGTCCCCGCCGTGACGGCGGGTCTTCCGTGACACTGGACTGACAGCGGAGACAGGCCGTCAGCGGAGGTTCTACAACGATCCGTGTTCGCTCTTGACGCGGCATCGGGCTGTCGGCTGAGCATAGAGTTCAGAAGTTGAACGTGAACATTTGGTTGAGGCCCCGGCACCACAGGGTGACGGGCGCCGAGGCCACCACACAGCTCCGCCGCAACGGCGCGGACGGAGCGGGGACGGTCGGGTCCCCGTGCCCTGGGAGGGTCAATCATGTCGCTGGACACACCGGGATCGCAGTCCTCACTGCACCGGGCGAACCTCGAACGGGTGCTGCGCGCGGTCCGGATGGCCGGATCGCTGACCCAGGCCGAGATCGCCCGCAGCACGGGCCTGTCGGCGGCGACGGTGTCCAACATCGTCCGTGAGCTCAAGGAGGGCGGGACGGTCGTCGTCGCCGACACCTCCTCCGGCGGCCGCCGGGCCCGCAGCGTCTCGCTCAGCGGTGACGCCGGGATCGTGGTGGGTGTCGACTTCGGCCACACCCACCTGCGGGTCGCGGTCGGCAACCTGGCGCACCGGGTGCTGGCGGAGGAGAGCGAGCCGCTCGACGTCGACGTCTCCGCCGAGCAGGGCTTCGACCGCGCGGAGGCACTGGTCGAGCGGCTGCTCCAGCAGGCGGGGTTCCGTCCGGACAAGGTGATCGGCGTCGGCCTGGGCGTGCCCGGCCCGATCGACCAGGAGACCGGCGCGCTCGGCTCGACCGCGATCCTGCCCGGCTGGACGGGCATCACCCCGGGGCAGGAGCTGTCGCAGCGGCTCGGCATGCCGGTCCACGTGGACAACGACGCCAACCTGGGCGCGCTCGGCGAGCTGGTCTGGGGCGCCGGGCGCGGGCTGAGCGACCTCGCGTACATCAAGGTGGCCAGCGGGGTCGGCTCCGGCCTGGTGATCAACGGCCAGATCTACCGGGGGCCGGGCGGGACGGCCGGCGAGATCGGGCACATCACGCTGGACGAGGCCGGCCCGGTCTGCCGCTGCGGCAACAGAGGTTGTCTGGAGACCTTCGTGGGCTCCCGCTACCTGCTCAACCTCTTGAACGCTAACCATCCGGGTGAGCTGACCCTGACCAAGGTGGTGCAGCTGGCCCATGAGGGCGACCTCGGCTGCCGCCGGGTGATCGCCGACGCCGGGCGGCAGATCGGCAGCGGCGTCGCCACTCTGTGCAACCTGCTCAACCCGCGCCGGGTGATCCTCGGCGGGGAGCTCGCCGAGGCCGGTGAGCTGGTGCTTTCCCCTATCCGGGACTCGGTTGCCCGCTATGCGATCCCCAGTGCGGCCCGGCAGCTGTCGGTGGTTCCGGGCACGCTCGGTGGCCGTGCGGAGGTGCTGGGGGCGCTGGCGCTGGTGATGAGCGAAATGGGCGAATCGGGCGCAATCCGACAGCCGGGCCACGCGGTGGCGGCCCGGGCCTGATCAGCGGCCGGAGGGCGGCCGGGGCGCTTTGGTCTCGGCTTCGCCTTCAGGAAGATAACGAAAGGGTTCGGATTTTCGGTCGCCCGGGTTTACTTGTTGACGATAAGCCGACTTGACGGGTTGACTCCCTTTCACCTCGCCGCAACGTTGCGGCTCTGTCAGGGAGGCACCCCCCACCATGAACGCAATGATGCGTCGCGCTGTCATCGGCACTGCTGCGGTTTCGATGGCTCTCACCATGGCTGCCTGTGGCAAGGCCGGCGGCGACAAGACCACCGCCGCCTCGTCCTCCGCGAGCACCGGTGGCAAGTCGATCGGCCTGTTGCTCCCGGAGAACGCCACCACCCGGTACGAGCAGCTCGACAAGCCGCTCATCGAGGCCAAGGTCAAGGCCGCCTGCGCGGACTGCACCGTTGACTACGCGAACGCGGCCGGCAGCGCCGCCACCCAGGCGCAGCAGGTCAGCACCATGATCACCAAGGGTGTCAACGTCCTGATCGTGGACGCCGTCGACTCCGCCGCCATCAAGTCCTCGATCCAGGCCGCGGTGGACAAGGGCATCAAGGTCATCGCGTACGACCGCCTGGCCCAGGGCCCGGTCTCCGCGTACGTCTCCTACGACAACGAGAAGGTCGGCGAGCTCCAGGGCCAGGCCCTGCTGGACGCCCTCGGCGCCAAGGCCACCCCGACCGCCAACGTCGTGATGATCAACGGTGACGACGCCGACCCGAACGCCGCGATGTTCAAGGCCGGCGCGCACAAGATCCTCGACGGCAAGGTCAAGATCGCGTACGAGCAGAGCGGCCTGTGGAAGGACACCATCGCCAACCAGAAGGTGACCGCCGCGATCACCCAGCTGGGCGCCCCGAACATCGCCGCCGTCTACTCCGCCAACGACGGCATGGCCGGCGGCATCGCCACCGCCCTCAAGGGCGCGGGCATCTCCAGCATCCCGGTCACCGGCCAGGACGCCGAGCTCACCGGTCTGCAGCGGATCCTCGCGGGCACCCAGACCAGCACGGTCTACAAGGCCCCGAAGCCGGAGGCCGAGGCGGTCGCCTCGCTCGCCGTCGACCTGCTGAACAACAAGGCCGTCTCCGACACCGCCACCGCCAGCTCCACCAGCGGCTCCGGTGACAAGGTCCCGTCCGTCCTGCTGACCCCGGTCTCGGTCACCAAGGCGAACATGGCCACCACGGTGATCGCCGACGCGCTCTACCCGACGGCCAAGATCTGCACCGCCGACTTCGCCGCCGCGTGCGCCGCAGCCGGTATCAAGTAGCAGCAGCCCGAAGGTAGTCCAGGGAATCCCCCGTCGAGTCCGCTCCGGGGGGTTCCCGTACCGCGCCCTGCCGTCCGGCACGGTGGCGCACCGTCCCAAGGGACGACCCCTGAGATCTCACAAGCTTTCGACCGCGCCCGGGACGGCGCGGCGGCCACCCGTGGCACGGGGTGGACAGAAGGAGTTGGTTCACGTGACAAGCGCACCCGTACTGGCGCTGCGCGGCGTCTCCAAGCGGTTCGGTGCCGTCCAGGCGCTGACCGAGGTCGACCTGGAGGTGCACGCCGGCGAGGTGGTGGCCCTGGTCGGCGACAACGGCGCCGGCAAGTCCACCCTGGTCAAGACGATCGCGGGCGTCCACCCGATCGACGAGGGCGTCATCGAGTGGGAGGGCAAGCCGGTCAGCATCAACCGGCCGCACGACGCCGCCACCCTCGGTGTCGCCACCGTCTACCAGGACCTCGCGCTCTGCGACAACCTCGACGTGGTCGGCAACCTCTACCTCGGCCGCGAGCTGCGCCGCTTCGGCGTGCTCGACGAGGTGACGATGGAGCAGAAGGCCCGGGAGCTGCTCAGCACCCTCTCCATCCGCATCCCCAGCGTCCGGATCCCGATCGCCGGCCTGTCCGGCGGGCAGCGCCAGGTGGTCGCCATCGCGCGCGCCCTGATCGGCGAGCCGAAGGTCGTCATCCTGGACGAGCCGACCGCCGCCCTCGGCGTCGAGCAGACCGCCCAGGTGCTCGACCTGGTCGAGCGGCTCCGCGAGCGCGGCCTCGGCGTCATCCTGATCAGCCACAACATGGCCGACGTGCGCGCCGTCGCGGACACCGTCGCGGTGCTGCGGCTCGGCAAGAACAACGGCTCCTTCCCGGTCGCGGAGACCACCCACGAGACGATCATCGCCGCGATCACGGGCGCCACGGACAACGCCGTGACCCGTCGTCAGGCACGCACCGCGGAGGCGGCCAAGTGAGCAACACCACCGACACCCCGCCCGCCGCCCCCGCCCCCGCGGTCGACCCGCGCCTGCTGGTCCGCGAGGAGGGTCTCAAGGGCTACCTCGCCGAGTTCAAGCGCAAGGTGCGCGGCGGCGAGCTCGGCGTGCTGCCGGTCGTCATCGGCCTGGCGATCATCTGGGCGGTCTTCCAGACCCAGAGCAGCCACTTCCTCTCCGCGACCAACCTGTCCAACATCGGCTACTTCCTGTCCGCCACCGGCATGCTGGCCGTCGGCCTGGTCTTCGTGCTGCTGCTCGGCGAGATCGACCTCTCGGTCGCCTCGGTCGGCGGGCTCTCCGCCGCCGCCTTCGCCGTCCTGTCGGTCACGCACGGGATCGACCCGCTGCTCTCCGTCGTGCTGGCGATCGCCACCGGCGCGGCCACCGGCATGCTGCACGGCTACTTCTTCGCCAAGGTGGGCGTGCCCGCGTTCGTCGGCACCCTGGCCGGAAACCTGTTCTGGAACGGCCTGATGCTCTCGCTGCTCGGCAGCAGCGGCAGCATCACCCTCAAGGACACCGGCTTCCTGCACCTGGTCGGCCAGCGGTCCTTCTTCATGGGGTCGGACATCTCCGGCGCCTACATCCTGGCCGTGCTCGCGGTCGCCGCGCTGCTGGGCAGCTCGCTGCTGGAGCAGAGCAAGCGCCGCAAGGCGGGCGTCCCCTTCCGCCCCACCAGTGAGATCGCCCTGCGTTCCGGTGTGCTGGCGCTCCTCGCCTTCGGCGCGGCCTTCATGTTCAACCAGGCCAACGGCGTGCCGATGGCCCTGGTGCTCTTCCTCGCCGCGCTGGCCGTCACCGACTTCGTGCTGCGCCGCACCACCTACGGCCGGCAGATCTTCGCGGTCGGCGGCAGCATCGAGGCCGCCAGCCGCGCGGGCATCAACGTCGCGTTCATCCGGATCTCGGTCTACGCGATCTCCGGCGGGTTCGCCGCGCTGGGCGGCCTGTTCTTCGTCGCCCAGACCGGCACCTCGAACCTGGGCGGCATCGGCACCCCCAACCTCCTGATGATGGCGATCGCCGCGGCCGTCATCGGCGGCACCAGCCTCTTCGGCGGCCGGGGCTCGGTCTGGTCGGCACTGCTGGGCGGGCTGGTCATCCAGTCCATCCAGACCGGCCTCGACCTGCTCAACATGAACACCTCGGTGCAGTACATGATCACCGGCGCGGTGCTGCTGGCCGCCGTGGTCATCGACTCGCTCTCCCGCAAGACCCAGAAGGCCTCCGGCCGGAGCTGACACTCCGCCGGTAGGGCAGCGGGCCACGGATTCCCCCGGATCCGTGGCCCGTTCTGTTTCCCCCGGACGGTCCGTCCGTCGTCTCCCTGACGGTCCGTCCGTCCCGGGAGCCGGCTCAGCCGCGCAGGACCGTGGTCCGCAGCTGCGGGTCGGCCTCGATCTCGGCCTCGGTGAACCGCTCGGTGACCCACTGCTTGCGGCCGAACAGCGCGGTCTGGTCGGCGTAGTGCGGCGAGGTGGGGTCGCCGGACTCGCCGTAGGTGAGCAGGGTGCGGGTGTGCGGGCCGTGTGCCGTCAGTTCGGTGGCCATCAGGAAGCTGGAGCCGTACGCGAAGTCGCCGGGTGCGTCGACGGCGCCGCTGCCGCCCGAGGCCGGGCCGGTCTGGACCACGTCGAAGCAGCCCTCGCCCTGGTCGCAGCCGGGCAGGGCGACCCCGGCCCAGTGCTGGACGCCGCCCATGGCCGCGTCCAGCGGGACGCCCTGGCCCGTCAGCATCCGGACGGCGTCCGCCAGGGCGCGCCGCACCTGCGGGTCGTCGCCGTTCAGCCCGCGCGGGGTGGTCAGCGGCTGGGCCGGGTCGTACGGCACCCGCCACCAGGTGTGCGGGCCGCCCTGGAGCAGGCTGTAGTAGAACGCCTTCCACAGCACGGCGCCGTGGCTGTCGGCGTCGTCGCGGGTGTCCCAGGCCGCGAGAATGTCGCAGGCGGCGCGTACGTCGACCCGGGTGCCGTCCGTGGCGGTCTGGACGGGGTTGGCGCGGCACAGCGCGACCGCTTCGTCCCGGTCGAGTTCGGCGCTCTGGTTCCGGTTGCCGAGCATGCTCGCCTGGAGCGTCGGCAGGGTGAAGCCCGGTGTGCCCAGCCCGTCGGTGCCGTCCCGGCGCTGCGCGATCATCCGGAGCCCGAGCTGGGCACGCAGGCTCAGCTGGCGGCCGGTGTGGTAGATCGCCGGGTAACCGGTGAGTGGCGCGGCGGGGTTGGCGAGGTACGGGTTGTTGTTGGAGTTGGCGACGTAGTCCGTCCGGGTCAGCCGGGGCTGCTCCGCCGGGCCGAACAGGCCGGGGACCAGCGCGTCCGGGTCGCTGCCCCAGCCGCAGGCCGAGGCCGAGCCGTCCAGGATGCCGGGCAGGTCGTCGACCGCCGGCAGTCCGCACCGCCCCAGCTGCGCGTCGGTGACGTGCGGGACGGCGGAGGAGTCGGTGTAGTACGTCGCGCCGCCGGTGTCGGTGGCGACGGTGTACGTCCAGGGGATGCCCTGGTAGGTGCGCTGGGCCTGCTGCAACTGGGCGAGGCTCTGCGAGGTGTCCATCGCCAGCCACTCGTTCATCGAGCGGAGGTTGTCGGCGTTGGCGTCGCGCAGCGCGTAGGCGGTGTCCCCCGTCCAGTTGTCGGCCAGGACCGGCCCGTACTGCGAACCGTAGAGCGTCCTGCTGACGGTGGACGGCCTGCCGTCGGCGCCGGACACGGTGACCTGGACGGTCTGCCGCGTCATCGGCACGGCCTTCCCGTCGACCAGGTAGCTGGTCGGGTCGCCGGGGACGAGCGAGAGGCGGAACAGCGAGGCGTGGTCCGCGAAGCTGGTGGTGTGGGTCCAGGCCAGGTTCCGGGTGTGGCCGATCTCGACCAGCGGTGTGCCGTAGAGGCCGGCGCCCGAGACGTCCAGCACCCCGGGGATCGTCAACTGCACCTGGTAGAAGCGGTGGCTGCCGATCCACGGCAGGTGCGGGTTGGCCAGCAGCATCCCGTCGTGACCCTGGGTCGCGTCCCGCCCGAGCGCCCAGCCGTTGCTGCCGAGGTCGCCCCGGCGGGGTGCCCCGCCGGTCGGGGCGGCCGTCGCGTTCGGGGCGTGCGGTGACCCGGGTGCCGCGAGCGCGGGGGCCGGCCGGGTCGCGGCGCCCGGCGGAGTCGCGGTCGCGATGGCCTGCTTGAACCCGCCGGCCCCCGCGTCCGTGTCGATGTCGTAGAAGAGGCCCCAGATGTCCTGGGCCGTGACCGGGCCGACCCACGCCTGGCCCCGGCAGGCCGGGTCCGACAGCTTCGTCGCACCCGTGTCGCGCAGGAAGCGGTTGTAGCCCGCCGCGTAGCCGTCGACCAGCTGCCGCAGCCCGGCCGTGGGGCCGAGCGGCGCCGGGCGCGCCAGCAGCCGCTGGACGGTGCCGGCCCGGCGCAGGCCCTGGTAGTAGGTGTCGCTCGCCAGATTGCTCGTGCCGGGGTCGTCGCTGGTGTCCGCCGTCGGGCCGAAGTACCTGGAGCGCTCGCCCCGCAGGGTCACCACCTTGTCGGCGAGCCAGCAGGCGTTGTCCTGGGAGAACGCGTAGCCGTACCCGTAGCCCAGGCTGCCGTAGTCGTGCGCCTGGATGTGCGGGATGCCGTACTCGGTGCGGCGGATCCGGGCCGTGTAGCCGTCGCCGCTCGTCGTCCGCTCCGGCTGCCCCGCCTGCGCTGCCCATCCTGCCTGGTCCGTCGCCGAGGCGGCGGCCGGCAGCAGCCCCGCCGTGGCCGTGGCCAGGCACAGCGTGGCCACGGCCGACGCCAACCGTCGTAGGGGGAAGCGTCGATGACGCCCGTTCAGATCGTTACGTTCTGGCATGGGGCCCACAGTGCCGTGGGCGGCCCTCACCCGGCATCGGACCGTCGGCGGACCTCTGCGGCCTTGCTTACACCCTGGGTCGTACACCCCAGGCACGAAGTCGGAGCGCGAATTCACGGGACGAACGAGGGGGCACGCGGTGACCGCGTACCCCCTCGCACTGCCGCCGGAGCGTCAGTTCACGTCGAAGGAGTAGTAGTACGTGTCGTACGTCTTCCCGTCCCGGTCGGTCGCGTAGACGGAGAGGGTGTGCTGCCCGCTCGCGTCAGGGGCCCAGGAGGCCTGCGCCGTGCCGTCCGTGCCTGCGGCGACGGTCGTCTCGTTGCCGAAGTCGAAGGAGTAGGTGTAGGACACCACGTTGGGCACCTTCGGAGCGAAGCTGAAGACACCGGTGACCCCGACCCCGCCCGCGTTCACCGTGGTGCCCGTGTCCTCCGGGTAGATGTCGGAGGTGACGCCGGGAGCGGTGTCCACGAAGGCGAACAGCCGGTTGGAGGAGCTGGTCCAGCCGTTCGGGCTGTGGCTGCGCACCGTGATCGTGTTGCCGCCGGCGTAGGCGAGCGTGAGCGTCACCGAGGCGGTGCCGTCCGGGGCGGCGGTCACGGTCTGCGGCGTGTCGTTGTTCAGCTGCACCGTGTAGCTGTCCACCGAGGGGAGGCCCGCGTTCGGCGCCAGGTGCAGGGTGAAGGGCGTCCCCAGCCGGGGAGCGGCCGGCAGGCCGGTCACGGCGGGCATGGTGTTGGGGACGAAGAACCGGTAGCTGGTGGCCGGCGACGGGTTGAACGCCCGGTCGAGGCTACGGACGTAGAGCGTCTGCGGGCCCTGGTCCGGCGGCGTCAGCGTGAGCTTCACCGGGCCGCCGAGCCGGGAGGCGCGGACGAAGCCGGGCAGGGTGTACGGGTCGGTTCGCTGCGGTACCCCGTTCGGGTCGGTGGACCAGCCGAGGACGGGGAAGTCCTGGGACCAGCTGAACTGGTAACCCGCCACGTCCGGAACCCCGTTCGCGCCGAGCGTGAACTGTCCCGGGACGCCGCCGGGCGTGGTCCGGTCGACCGGGTAGTTCGCCGAGGTCACCACGGGCGCGGCGGAGGGCAGGGTGGTGTCGACGTGGAAGGTGCAGGGCTTGGACCAGGCGGACAGGTCGGTGCCGTCGCCGCCCCGGACCTGCCAGGCGTACGTCCCCCCGTCGGCGAGCAGGCCGGTCGGGACGTTCGCGCTCCTCCCGTAGTCCCTGAGCATGGAGTCCTGGGTGAACTCGGTGCGCTGCTCCGGGTGTTCCACCGGCCAGACGGCGTAGTGGCCCGTGAGGTACTGGTCACCCGGGTCGGTGTCGTGCAGCATCGCCGTCAGCGGCGGGGTCAGGCTCGGCAGGTACGGGTACGGCGCCTTGGCCGCGCAGGCGTAGGCCTGGCTGAAGAGCTCGGTGGGTGCCCCGGGCGGGGTGTTGGACGAGGCGTACAGCGTCATGCCGGGGTTCAGCCGACGGCCCAGCGCGGTGTTCTTCTCGTCCGCGTCGGGCAGCCGCAGTTCGACGGAGAGCGTGTGGCGCCCGGAGGCGGCGGCAGCGGCGGCGGCGCTCGTCAGGTCCAGGTGCAGGTACGAGGCGGGGCCGGCGGCGGTGGTGACCACAGTGCCCAGCAGCTGCTTCTCGGCGGGCGCCCGGCGCCAGGTGACCGGGGCGGTCGGCGTCGCGGTCTGCCAGACCTCGACACTGCGCTGGACGTAGCTGGCGGCCGAGGACTCGCCGAACAGGAACGAGGCGGTGACCACGTGCTTCGCGGTGTCCTTGGCGGCGAACCCGGCCAGGTCGAAGGAGGCGTAGACCCGCGACTCGTGGGTGGCGCCCTGGCCGTCGAGCCAGCTGCCGAGCGGCAGGTCGCCCGTCGGCTGCGGATAACTCGTCGCCGGAGTGCGCACGTCCGTGTAGGCCAGCGAGACCTGCGGTACCTGCGCGATGGGGGGTGCGGCTGCGGCGGACGAGGCGGACAGGACCACCCCCGCGAATCCGAGTGCGGCCGCGGTGACGGCTGCGGTGGCGGGGCGTAGGCCCTGCCACCGTCTCAGGTGTCGTGCCATGGTTGAGAACTCCTCCCCCTGTGCCCCTAGGGGCGGTGTCGTATGGCGGGCACTCTAGTGTCAGGCGGCCGACGACGCGAAGGAGTTGCGGAGCCCCCTGTGCCCGGCCGACGGCGTCCCGACTCCGGAGTCCGGATTGCCTCGTGGTGGACGCGTTCCGGACCCCGGAGACGCCTGTGGGGCCCCCGGCGGCGAACCGCCGCCGGGGGCCCCACACGTACGTCGGCCCGGAGGCCCGGAGGCCCGCAGACCCGGAGGCCCGCAGACCCGGAGGCCCGGGGACCGCTGGGTCAGCCGGCCAGGTGCTTGGCCTGCTGGATCAGGCGGTCGGCCTGGGCGGCCAGGTCGCGGGCCTGGTCGGAGTCGATCCGGCCCTTGCCGAAGGCGGCCTTGTCGAGCAGCCCGGCGATCTTCTTGGCGAGCTGGTCGCGCTGGGTGCCGAGCGCGGTCAGCTTCTTGGTGCTCGCGAGGTACTGGGCGTCACCGGGGGTGTTCGAGGCGATGCCGGTGGTCGCGGCGGTCAGGGTCGCGCCGGCGAACTGGCCGACACCCGCGTTGAGCTGCTTGAACGAGGTGGCCAGGCGCTGGTACGCGGCGGTCTCGCGGGCGAGGGTGCGGGGCAGCGCGCGGTGGTCCAGGAACTCGGTCAGCACCCGGCCGTCGTGGGTGTAGCTGTCGTGCAGGCCGAGCATCGCGAGCATGGTCGGGCGGATGTCCGTGTGGTCCGACCAGACCGCGTCGGTGTGCCCGAGCTTCTTCACGCCCGGACCGACCAGGCCCAGCCAGGTGGTGTTGATGTCGGTCGAGAAGTCACCGTGGTTCCAGGCGTACGCCGGGCCGAGGTAGACGCAGGACTTCGAGCAGTCGGCCGCGCCCGCCGTGACGTAGTAGTCGGGGTTGGCGAAGGAGGTGAAGGTGGGGGTCCGCAGCGGGTCGCCCGTCACCATGTGCAGGATCTTCATCTCGGCCGGGTCGGCCAGGTACTGCGAGATGGTGTCGGTCTTCCCGGAGATCGGGTTGACCGCCGTCACCTTGGACCAGGCCTGCTCGAACGAGCGGGTTTTCGGGTCGTTCGGGCCGGGCTGCCCGTTCAGGTAGAAGTTCGGCGCGGAGTCCGAGTGCACCTGGTAGGGGGTGGTCACGCCCTGCTGGGTGGCCAGCAGGCCGCGGGAGTTGGCGTTCACCTCGCCGATCTGGGCGTAGCTGCACGGCACGGTCACGCCGTCGCAGTTCGCCGGGGTGGGCTTGCCGCCGACGAAGTGGTCGTTCTCGTCGGAGGTCACCACGAACAGCGTGTTGGCCGGGGTGATGTTGTCCTTCTGCAGCCGGTCGAAGAACGTCCCGAAGGCGTTGTCGTACGACTTGAGCTGCTGGACGTACCCGGCCTCGCCCGGCCCGTACGCGCCGCTGTTGGCGCCGTGCTGGTCGTGCGCGTCGGAGATGTACGCGTAGGTGACCGGGACGCCGGCCTCCTGCATCTGGGCGACGTAGCCGAGCGAGTTGTTCGCCGTCATCGCGTCGAAGCCGGGGAAGCCCGGGTTGCCCTTGGGGTCGGTGATCGGCTTGCCGTCGGTCGAGTTCACGGTGGCCGCGCCGGCGATGGCCGGGTTCACGGCTTTGCCGCCGAACAGGGCCTGGTAGCCGTTGTAGCCGCCGGGCTCGTCGGGCAGCAGGTCCGGGCTGGTGGTGCCCTTGGCGCAGACGGCGGAGTGCTGCGCGCAGTGGATGCCCAGGCCCACGTAGTCGGCCTGCGCCCTGGCCGGGTCGGCCTTGGCCTCGGCGGCCTCCGGGGAGGTGGCGCCGAACACCTTGTTGATGTCGACGTTGGTGTTCTCCAACACGGTGTTGGCCGCCGAGACCGCGCCGAAGTCGCAGCCGGCCTTGGTGTAGGCCGCCCACGGGGCGGGGGCGATCTTGCCGTCCGGGCCGACCATGGTCGGCGTGGTGTCGGCCGGGGACGGCACCGAGGAGTCGGCCACGCCGTCCGTCCAGTACGCGAAGCTGCCCGCCGAGTTCGTGGTGCCGTCCGGGTTGTAGTACCGGTACGAGTTGGAGACGGCCTGGCCGTGCCGGTCGCCGTAGAGGCCGGTGAGGGAGGTCAGGATGTCGTTGCCGGTGTGGGCGATCAGCGGCGTGTGGTGGTTGCCGGAGAGCGTGCCGTTGTTCTGCAGGAAGTTCTGCAGGTTCGGCATCTGCTCCAGGTCCGAGGGGACGTTCGGGTTGTCCCGGGTGAAGTGCACGTTGTCGAACTGGAGGTAGATGACGTGGCGGAAGTCACTTCCGTTCGCCGAGATCTGACACCCCGTCGGATTCGGCCGGTGGTGCTGCGGATCAACGGCGTTCGCCGGGCCCGCGACGGCCGCACCGAGGCCGAGGCCGGCGGTGAGTGCCAAGGCCAACACTCTGCTGCTGCGCATCCTGCTCCCTCTCTGGGACGCTGCCGCGCGTCGGAGTCGACGCGCGTAGAAACCGGGCGGGGGAGCACCACCCGCCTCCCCCCGCTCGCGCACGCCACAGAGTTCCACAGCTGAACTGAACGCGACAGGGTACGTGCGGGAGGCAGCCGGTGAAGGGGCGGTAAAATCGGCCGTCCGGCCGAGCCACGGCATCGGCGACGGCGCACCGGCACGCCGGGGGCGGCCTGCCGCGGCGCCCGGAGCGGATCTTCCGGCGCCCGGTGCGGACCGGTGCGGCCGGTCGAACGAGGACTCGAACAGCCGTGAAGGAAATCGACCCACCGCCGGAGTCCGCCGGTTGGACATTAGACTCGACCAGTCTGGGCACTCCGGGACCTTCGGAGCGGCCGGCGCCAAGGGCGGCGAAGCCCGTCGGGCCCACAACGGCCCGGGACCTTTGAACGAGGAGGAACGGGTGGCCCTGCTGACCCGCATTCGGGGACCGCGCGATCTCGACCGGCTCACCCCGGCGCAGCTGCCCGCACTGGCCGACGAGATCCGTACCTTCCTGGTCGAAGAGGTCTCCAAGACGGGCGGCCACCTCGGACCGAACCTGGGCGTGGTCGAGCTCACGATCGCCATGCACCGGGTCTTCGACTCGCCGCGCGACCGCATCCTGTTCGACACCGGCCACCAGAGCTACGTGCACAAGCTGCTCACCGGCCGCCAGGACTTCTCGCAGCTGCGGATGAAGGGCGGCCTCTCCGGCTACCCGTCCCGCGCCGAGTCCGAGCACGATGTGATCGAGAACTCGCACGCCTCCACCGTCCTCGGCTACGCCGACGGCCTGGCCAAGGCCAACCAGCTCCAGGGCCACCACGACCGCACGGTGGTCGCGGTGATCGGCGACGGCGCCCTGACCGGCGGCATGGCCTGGGAGGCGCTCAACAACATCGCCGACGCGAAGGACCGCCCGCTGGTCATCGTCGTCAACGACAACGAGCGCTCGTACTCGCCGACCATCGGCGGCCTGGCCAACCACCTCGCCACCCTGCGCACCACCAAGGGCTACGAGCGCTTCCTGACCTGGGGCAAGGACGCGCTGCAGCGCACCCCCGTGGTCGGCCAGCCGCTGTTCGAGACCCTGCACGGCGCGAAGAAGGGCCTGAAGGACTTCATCGCCCCGCAGGGCATGTTCGAGGACCTCGGCCTCAAGTACATCGGCCCGATCGACGGCCACGACCTGGTCGCGCTGGAGTCCGCGCTGACCAAGGCGCGCGGCTTCGGCGGCCCGGTGATCGTGCACTGCCTCACCGAGAAGGGACGCGGCTACCGCGCCGCCGAGCAGAACGACGAGGACCGCTTCCACGCGGTCGGCGTGATCCACCCGGAGACCGGCCTGCCGATCAAGAGCTCGGGCGGCAAGGACTGGACGGGCGTCTTCGCCGACGAGATGGTCGCGCTCGGCCGTGAGCGCAAGGACATCGTCGGGATCACCGCCGCGATGCTGCACCCGGTGGGCCTCGCGCCGTTCGCCAAGGCGTACCCGGACCGGATCTTCGACGTCGGCATCGCCGAGCAGCACGCCGCCGTCTCCGCCGCCGGCCTCGCCACCGCCGGGCTGCACCCGGTGGTCGCGGTCTACGCGACCTTCCTGAACCGGGCCTTCGACCAGGTCCTGATGGACGTCGCCCTGCACAAGCTGGGCGTCACCTTCGTCCTGGACCGCGCGGGCGTCACCGGCACCGACGGTGCCTCGCACAACGGCATGTGGGACATGTCGATCATGAACCTGGTCCCGGACCTGCGGCTCGCCGCCCCGCGTGACGCCGACCAGCTCCGCGCCCAGCTGCGCGAGGCCGTCGAGGTGGACGACGCGGCGACGGTGGTCCGCTACTCCAAGGGCACGGTCGGCCCGGCGATCCCGTCGTTCGGCCGGATCGGCGGCATGGACGTGCTGCGCGAGAGCACCGAGGGCGCCGACGGCCACCGCGCGGACGTACTGATCGTCGCGGTCGGCTCGATGGCCGCGACCGCGCTGGAGACGGCCGACCTGCTGGCGGCCCAGGGGATCACCTCCACCGTCGTCGACCCGCGCTGGGTCAAGCCGGTGGACGCCGCACTGCCCGGTCTCGCGGCCGAGCACGGGGTGGTCGTCACCATCGAGGACAACGGCCGCAGCGGCGGCGTCGGCTCGGCGATCGCCCAGGCGCTGCGCGACGCCGGGGTGGACGTCCCGCTGCGCGACTTCGGCATCCCGCAGGAGTTCCTGGACCACGCGACCCGGGACCAGATCCTCGCCGAGATCGGCCTGAACGCGCCCGCCATCGCCCGCCAGGTCACCGCCCTGGTGGCCAAGCTGACCTCGGCCGGCTCGGTGACGGCGTCCGTCCAGGCGTAGCCGCGGCACGGTCGCGGCGGTTGCCACACCGTCGTGACAATGTCGGATGATCGCACCGAAAGACGGGACCGGCGAGCTTCTCGTCGGTCCCGCCCGGTAGGTTGTCACCCGTGCCAACCGACTCCGTCCGCCCGCTCGCCGCGCTGAGCGCACTCGCCGCGCGCCTGACCGCACGGCTGCCCGCGCGTGTCCGGACGGGGTACTGGACCAGAGTGGTCCCGGTGTTGGCACTGCTCGCGGTGGTCACCCACATCCCGTCCTTCCTGCGGCCGGTCTGGAGCCCCGACGAGGGCTACCTCGCCACCCAGGCCAGGATGCTGGCCGACGGCGGCGTGTTCTACGACACCGTCGTGGACCGAAAACCCCCGCTGCTGCCCTGGCTCTACGAGGCGTGCTTCGCCCTCTTCGGCTCCACCTCGCTCTGGCCGCTGCGCACCCTGGCGATCGTCGCGCACCTGGTGACGGCCGTCCTGCTGGCCTCCATCGCGCGCGGACGCTGGGGCAACCGGGCGGGGGCCGCGGCCGGTGCGCTCTACCTGCTGATCTCCATCGGGCTCTCCCCGGAGGACAGCCAGGCGGCGACCTTCGAGGTCTTCATGCTGCCGGCCATGGTGGCGGCCTTCCGGTACGCCGAGCGCCGGCGCTGGCTGGCCGCCGGGATCGCGGTGGCGCTCTGCTCGCTCACCAAGCAGACCGGCGGCGCGGTGCTGCTGCCGGTGCTCTGGATGCTCTTCCAGGACACCCGTCGGCGCGGGGTCCGCTGGCCGCCCGCGCTGGCCAAGATCATGTTCGGGTTCGCGCTGCCGATAGCGTTCGTCGCGGTGATCCTCACCAAGCCCAAGGGCTTCCTGTTCTGGGTCGTCACCGGCAGCGGCGACTACGCCTCACTGGGCGGGGCCTGGCTCCAGATGACCGGCCGGGCGCTCGGCAACTCGGCGATCCTGGCCGCCGCCGGGCTGGGCTTCCTCGTCCCGCTCGGCCGGCGCCTCTGGCTCACCTACCGGGGCCGCCCGGCGCGGCTGCCGTTCGGGCGCCGGCGGGCGGCGGAGCAGCAGCGGGAGACGGCGCCGCTGCCCGTGGCGGCGTCCAAGGAGCACGGCTCGACGGCCGACCTCTGGGTCTGGCTGCTCTCCTCGGTGGTCGCGGTCAGCACCGGGTTCCACTTCTTCGGCCACTACTACCTCCAGCTGATGCCGCCGCTGGTGCTGCTCGGCGTGGGCGCCGTCTGCACCTCCGCGGTCAGCTGGCGGCCGGTGATGGTCTACAGCACCGTCGCCGCGACCGCCTTCTGGGGCCTGGCGGTGTTCTGGCCCGGCCAGACCATCACCCACAACACCGAGGTCGCCACCACCGTCGCCGAGCAGAGCACGCCCAAGGACACCGTCCTGGTCTGGGGCATGCACCCCGAGCTGTACTGGCTGGCCGACCGCAAGCCCGCCTCGCGCTACCTCACGGCCGGCTTCCTGACCAACTTCAGCGGCGGCAAGGACAGCAAGCAGGTCGGCGAGCAGTACAGCGTGAGCGACGCCTGGCAGACCTTCGACCAGGAGCTCACCAAGAACCCGCCCGAGGTGGTGGTGGACGACTCCGGCCAGGCCCCCTACCAGCCGGAACTGATCCCCAAGATCGAGACCCTGCTCACCACCCGGTACGAGGTGGTCGCGGTCAACGCGGACACGGTGATCTACCGCCTGAAGCGCTAGGGCCCGGGCGGACGCGCTGCCCGACGGAGATCACCCGTCGCACCGGAACCCGTCGCGGCGGGCTACCTCGGAAAGCCTTCGAGCCAGGCGGTGGCTGCCAGCGAGCGCCGCAAGGCGGCTTCGAAGCGCTCGGGGGCCGCTTCGGCCAGCACCCGGTAGTGCTCGGTGGCCAGGCGGATCATGCTCAGGCCCTCCTCGTACAGCCCCACTTCCCCCAGCCGGACGGCCAAGGTGTTCAGCGAGTCGGCGAAGTCGGGCCGGTAGACGTCCGGGGCGGCCTCGGCCAGCGTCCGGTAGTGCTCGGTGGCCTCGAAGACCGCGCTCAGGCTCTCCTCGCGCCGCCCCGTCTCCCACAGGGCGACGGACAGGTTGTCCAGGGACATGGCGAGGTTGGGCAGGTAGGCGTCGGGGTCGGCCTCGGCCAGCACCCGGTAGTGGTGGGCGGCTTCGCGGATCGCGGACAGGCTCTCCTCGTGCCGCCCCACTTCGCCCAGCCGGTTGGAGAGGTTGTTCAGGGACAGCGCGAGGTCGGGCAGGTAGGCGTCGGGGTCGGCCTCGGCCAGCGTCCGGTAGTGGTGGGCGGCCTCACCGCTCGCGGCCAGGCCCTCCTCGTGCCGCCCTACCGCGCCCAGCCGGTTGGAGAGGTTGTTGAGGCACAGGGCGAATTCGGGCAGGTAGGCGTCGGGGTCGGCCTCGGCCAGCACCTGGTAGTAGTGGGCGGCTTCGCGGACGGCGGCCAGGCCCTCCTCGTGCCGGCCCGTCTCCGCCAGCCGGACGGAGAGGTTGCTGAGTGAGCCGGCCAGGCCGGGCAGGCGGCCCGGGTCGGCCTCGGCCAGCGCCCGGCGGATCTCGACGGCCTCGCGGATCGCGGCCAGGCCCTCTTCGTGCCGCCCCACCTCCCCCAGCCGGACGGCGAGGTTGTTCAGGGACACGGCGAGGTCGGGCAGGTAGGTGTCCGGGTCCGTCCCGGCCAGTGCCCGGTGGCGGTCGGTGACGGTCTGGACGAGGCGCAGGCTGGTGCCCGCGAGGCGTCGGCTGTGGGGCGGGAGCCGGCCGTTGAGGGTGATGAGGTCGTCGAGCGGGGTGGCGGCGGCGGTGACGGCCGCGTCGAGTGCGGCGATGAGCGGCGCGGGGTGGTCGGTGCGGGTGGCGGTGGTGATGATGACGCCGTCGAGCCGTCGGCGGTGGCGGCCGCACAGGGCGGTGAGCTGGGCGTCGAGGCGGTCGTGGAAGACGGGGTGGGCGGCGGCGCGGCTGTAGACGGTCAGGAGCCGGGCGGCCTGGGTGTCGTCGGCGCCGGCGAGCAGGTGGTCGGCGAGGGCGGGGTCGGTGTCGAGGACGCGGCCGATGTGGCGTTCGGCGAGGCGGTCCGGTTGCAGCGTGCCCCAGGGCAGCGGGGCGGGGGCGGGGTAGAGAGCCGAGAGCCAGCCGGTGACGGTGTTGCGCCGGTCGCGGCTCCGGTCGGCCAGGGCCGGTAGCAGGCACCACAGCCGGTCGGCGTGTTCGCGGTCGTCGGCGCCTGCCAGGTGGGCGGCGGCGAGCACCGTCTCCAGCGTGTCGGCGGACACCGCCGGTGTCAGCCCGCGGGCGGCGGCCGTGCGCTGCCAGTAGCGGTGCTCGTGTCCGAGCAGCCGGTCCTCGACGTCCTGTACCTGTGCGTGCACCGTCGCGCCGGGCCCGGCCGGGCCGGTCGGCCCCGTACCGGTGCCGGTGTCCAGGAGGTCGGCCAGCGCGGTCATCTGGAGGGTGAGGGCGTTGCCGTAGGCGGCCTGGTCGAGCCGGGCCGGCAGCGGCAGGCCGGCCGCCGCGCCGGGCCAGTCGTGCGCGGCCAGCCCCTCCACCCGGGGGAGGGCGGCGGCGAGGGCGGCAGCGGCCTCGCGGTAGGCGGCCGGCCGGTGGTCCGGGTCGTCCTCCAGCGGGGCGAGCAGGTGGACGGGCGCGTGGTCGAGGAACTCCTGGGCGAGGCCGGTCGCGGTGGCGGCCTGGCGCCACCAGTCCCCGGCGGTACGGGCCAGCAGCAGGACCTTGAACGGGGTGGAGCCCGGGTGTTCGGCGGCCGCCTCGACGAGGGCGGTCAGCTGTCGGGGGCGGGTCTCGGCGTAGTCGAGGACGACCAGCAGCGGCTTGGCCGCGTGCCGGAGCTCGTGCAACTGGTCCGGGGAGGCGTCCGCGCGCGGCCACAGCACGGCCCACCCGTCGGCGGCCAGCAGCTCCCCGAGCCGGTGGGCCAGGCGGGTCTTGCCCTGCCCGCCGGGTCCGTGCACCAGCCAGGCCCCGAAGCCGTCCCGCGCGCACCAGGCCGTCAGCTCCTCCAGGAGCTGCCGACGTCCGTGGAACGGGACGGTCTGCCGCCCGGCCTGCAGCAGCGCGGCGGGTGAGCGCACACCGGCGCCGAGGCGGCCGGGGGCGGCGCCGGTGTCGTCGAGGTGCTGGAGCTCCACCGCCTCCAGACCGGCCGGTGCGGCGCCGTGCGCGGCGAGGCAGGCCCGGAAGCCCGGATCGTGGTGCAGGACGTAGGCGGGCACGAGGTTCAGCTGGCCCCCGCCGGAGTACGCGCGGTCGGAGGCCACCACACCGACCAGCAGCCGGTCGCAGAGCGCCGCGGCCCCCGACAGGCCGCCCCACGGCGATCCGGCGGCCTGCGACCACTGCGGGGGGTGCTGGTGGAGGTCCAGCACGTACCCGTTGCCCACGAAGCCGCTGCCGGGGTTCACCTCTCCGCGCAGCTGCGCGGCGTCCACCGGCCGGTCCTCGCGCTGGGCGACGTCCGGTACGCCCCAGGTCTCACAGCCGACGCCGGGCCGGTCGGTGACCATCCGCCCCCAGCGCACCGCGCCCGCCGGGGCCCGCCACCGTTCGTCCTCGTCGACCAGGACCAGCGCGGCGTCGTCCCGGCCGCCCGCGGTGCCGCACCAGACCACCGTCCCGCCCGGCGCGGGCCGGTCCGCACGCCCGGGCGGCGACCCGGGGTGGAACACCTCCACGCGCCGCCGCTCCCCGGCCGCGACGGTGCCTTCGCCCTTGCGGGTGACGACATGGGCCGAGGTCAGCACGAGCCGGCCCCCCACCGCGTACCCCGACCCCGGACCACCCGGCCCGGTCACCCCCGCCACCCGATGGCGCTCCACCCCGGCTCCCCTCCGATCGCACCGACGGGCCGTACCGTGCTCTCCCGTACGGCCCGGGCCTCCCTGTACCGTCCCCCTCGATCCGTGCTCAGTCCGGGATGCGGCCCGCGGTGTCCCCGGGGCCCGCGGGACGACGCGTGGCACCCGACACCAGCAGGTCACCGCCGTCGGCACTGCGGGGTGTGAGGGTGAACGACACCCGGTGCGTACGGCCGCGCGACACCGAGGCCTCGGTCTCCGCACCCACCGCCCACAGCTTGAACCCGGCCTTCGCCTTCGCGTCCGCCCGCAGCTCGACCTCGAACTCCATCTCGACCGGGCCCACCGCGAACACCACGTCCGGATGGTCCCCGCCCGCTGCCGCCGCCGCGATCAGTTCGTCCCGCACCGCCGCCACCGCATCCACCAGCGGAATATCCATGAAGCCCACCCCTCTCGCACCACCGGTCACGCCGATGGGAACAACGTAGAACGATCACCGTGCCCCGCGTGGCCGAACCGACAAGCCGGAAGGGACGCGGGGACGGCGCGGGACCGTTGCCCGTGGTCGTGTGCCGTCCCCGCGCGTCCTCGTTACGGCCTGCCGCGGCCGGCGCAGCGGTTCAGCGGGCGCCCGCGAGCAGGGCCTCGAAGTCGGGGACGATCTCGGCGGGGGAGGGCAGGGCCGCGTTCTCGGCCTGGAGCTTCGCCGCTCCGGCCCGGAGGGCGTCGTCGGTCAGCAGCCGGGTGAGCAGCTCGCCGTCGACCGCCTCGGACTCGGCGCGGAGCCCGAAGCCGGCCGCCACGGCGGCGTCGGCGTTGGTGAAGTGGTCGGCGCCCTGCGGGAGGATCAGCTGCGGTACGCCCGCCGCGCCGGCCGTGAGCAGCGTCCCGGAGCCGCCGTGGTGGACCAGCGCGTCGGCCGTCCGCAGCAGCTCGGCCAGCGGCACCCAGGGCAGCGGCGTGATGTTGGCGGGGAGTTCGCCCAGTGCGGACAGGTCCGCGCCGCCGACGGCGAACAGGAACTCCGCGTCCACCGAGCCGGCGGCCTCGGCCAGCCCGGCGATCGACCGTACGCCGTCCCAGTGGGTGAGTACCGAGCCCAGCGTCACCGCGATCCGCGGCCGCCCGCCGCGCCGCAGCAGCCCGGCCGGCACGACCCCGCCGCCGTTGTACGGCACGCACCGGACCCGCCAGTTGTCGCCGTCGCCGCCGAGCGATGCGGGCAGCACGTCCAGCGCCACCGGCCGGGCGGGGCCGGCGACCTCGTGCTTCTCGTACATGTCCTGGAAGGCGGCGGCCAGCCGGGCGACCATCTCGTGGCCGGAGACGATGCCGAAGTTGTGGACCACCGAGGGGATCCCCAGCTTCGCCGCCACCAGCGGTGCGGCGGCCTGGAAGGAGTCGTAGACCAGCAGGTCCGCGCCCCAGTCCGCCGCCGTGGCCAGCAGGCCGTCCACGGTGGGGCGGGAGAGTTCGGCGAAGCCGAGGGCGGCCCGGTCGAGGATCTGGCCCTGCGGCAGCTCGCGGGTGACGTAGCCGCGCTCGGTGGAGGGCACGACGCGCTCGAAGGCCTCCCGGAGGGTGCTGCCGTCACCGATCTCGGCGATCGTCAGCCCGGCCCCCCGGATGTGCTCCAGCGGCTGCGAGCAGGCGAACAGCACCTCGTGCCCGGCGGCCCGCAGGGCCTGGGCGGTCGGGACCATCGGAAAGAGGTGTCCGGCCTGCGGGGGGCCGGTGAACAGTATGCGCACGGTCGACTCCTTGATCGAAAGACTCCCCCCAGTCTGTCAAACGGAATTGACGCGCAGTCAAGTGCCTTTTGAGCAAAGGTGAAGCGCCGGAGCCGAGACTTCCGGCTCCGGCGCTTCACCGGTTCACTCCAGCGGCTGTCAGACCGGCACCGAGGCCAGGCCCGGGGCCAGGAACTTCTTGCCCGTGACCCGCTCGGAGACACCCTCGCGGTCCAGGTACGGGGTGATCCCGCCCAGGTGGAAGGGCCAGCCGGCGCCGGTGATCATGCACAGGTCGATGTCCTGCGCCTCGCCGACGACGCCCTCGTCCAGCATCAGGCCGATCTCCTGCGCCACCGCGTCGAGCGAGCGGGTCAGGACCTGCTCCTCGGTCAGCACGGAGTCGCCGAAGGTCAGCAGCGCCAGCACCTCGGGGTCGAGGACCTGCTTGCCGTCCTCCCAGATGTAGAAGCCGCGCTTGCCGGCCTTGACCACCTTGCCGAGGTTCTCGGAGACCGCGAAGCGGTCCGGGAAGGCACGGTTCAGGGTCTCCGACACGTGCTGCGCGATGGCCGGGCCGACCAGCTCCAGCAGCACGATCGGGGACATCGGCAGGCCGAGCGGCTCGACGCCCTTCTCGACGGTCGCGATCGGGGTGCCCTCGTCGATGATGCTCTGGATCTCGCCCATGAAGCGGGTCAGGATCCGGTTCACCACGAACGCCGGGGCGTCCTTGACCAGGACAGCCGTCTTCTTGAGCTTCTTCGAGACACCGAAGGCCGTGGCCAGCGAGGCGTCGTCGGTCTGCTCGCCGCGGACGATCTCCAGCAGCGGCAGGATCGCGACGGGGTTGAAGAAGTGGAAGCCGACGACCCGCTCGGGGTGCTCCAGCTTCGACGCCATCTCGGTGATCGAGAGCGAGGAGGTGTTGGTCGCCAGCACACAGGTCGGCGAGACCACGGCCTCCAGGTCGGCGAAGACGGTCTGCTTGACGCCCATCTCCTCGAACACGGCCTCGATCACGAAGTCCGCGTCGCCGAAGGCGGCGGCCTTGTCGAGCGAGCCGGAGACCAGACCCTTGAGGCGGTTGGCGTTGTCCTTGTTGATCCGGCCCTTGGCCAGCAGCTTGTCGATCTCGGAGTGGACGTAGCCCACACCCTTGTCGACGCGCTCCTGGTCGATGTCGGTGAGGACCACCGGCACCTGGAGACGGCGTGCGAACAGCAGTGCCAGCTGCGAGGCCATCAGGCCCGCGCCGACGACGCCGACCTTGGTGACCGGACGGGCCAGCGCCTTGTCCGGCGCACCGAACGGCTTCTTGGCCCGGCGCTGCACCAGGTTGAAGGCGTACAGGCCCGCGCGCAGCTCGCCACCCATGATCAGGTCGGCCAGCGCGATGTCCTCGGCGTCGAAGCCGGCCTGCAGGTCCTGGTCCTTGACCTGCTGGATGATGTCCAGCGCCTTGTAGGCGGCCGGAGCAGCCCCGTGCACCTTGGCGTCGGCGACCCAGCGGCCCCAGGTGACGGCGTCGTCCCAGGCCTTGCCGCGGTCGATCTCCTCGCGGGTCACGACGGTGTCGCCCTTGAGGACCTTGGCGGCCCACAGGATCGACTGCTCCAGGAAGTCGGCCGGCTCGAAGATCGCGTCCGCGATGCCGAGCTCGAAGACGTCCTTGCCCTTGAGCTGCTTGTTCTGGCTCATCGAGTTCTCGATGATGACCTTGACGGCCTTGGCCGGACCGATCAGGTTCGGCAGGATCGTGCAGCCGCCCCAGCCGGGGACGAGACCGAGGAAGACCTCGGGCAGCGAGAACGCCGGAACGCCCGTGCTGACGGTGCGGTAGGAGCAGTGCAGGCCGACCTCGACGCCGCCGCCCATCGCCGCACCGTTGTAGAAGGTGAAGCTGGGGACGGGCAGCGCGGCGATCCGCTTGAAGACGTCGTGGCCGCCCTTGCCGATGGCCAGCGCGTCGCTGTGCTCCTTGAGCACCTCGACACCCTTGAGGTCGGCGCCGACCGCGAAGATGAACGGCTTGCCGGTGATCGCGACGGCGACGATGTCACCGGCGGCGGCCTCGGCCTCGACCTGGTCCAGCGCCTCGGACAGCTTGGCCAGCGAACCCGGGCCGAAGGTGGTCGGCTTGGTGTGGTCGAAGCCGTTGTCCAGGGTGATCAGCGCCAGCCGGCCGGCCTGCAGCGGCAGGTCCAGGTGGCGTACGTGCGCGGTGGTGACGACCTCGCCGGGGAACAGCTCGGCGGCACGCTTCAGCAGCTCAGTGGTGCTCATGATCACTTACCACCCTCGAAGTGGGGGTTCTCCCAGATGACGGTTCCGCCCATGCCCATGCCAATGCACATGGTGGTCAGGCCGTACCGGATGTCCGGGCGCTGCTCGAAGCGGCGGGCCAGCTGGTTCATCAGGCGCACGCCCGTGGAGGCCAGCGGGTGACCGTACGCGATCGCGCCGCCGTACGGGTTGACGCGCTCGTCGTCGTCGGCGATGCCGTAGTGGTCCAGCAGCGAGAGCACCTGGACGGCGAAGGCCTCGTTGATCTCGAAGGCCTGGATGTCGTCGATCGTCAGACCGGCCTTCTCCAGCGCCTTCTCGGTCGCCGGCACCGGGCCGATGCCCATGACCTCGGGCTCGACGCCCGCGTAGGCGAAGGAGACCATGCGCATCTTGATCGGCAGGCCGAGCTCGAGCGCGACGTCCTCGGCGGCGAGCAGCGACGCGGTGGCGCCGTCGTTCAGACCGGCCGCGTTGCCCGCGGTGATGTTGCCGTGCACGCGGAACGGGGTCTTGAGACCCGCCAGGTTCTCCATCGTGGTGCCCGGGCGCATCGGCTCGTCGGTGGTCGCCAGGCCCCAGCCGGTCTCACCGGCGGCGGGGTTGGTGTTCCGGACCGAGATCGGCACCAGGTCGGGCTGGATGTCGCCGTTGGCGTACGCCTTGGCGGCCTTCTCCTGCGAGCGCACCGCGTAGGCGTCGCAACGCTCCTTGGTGATGTGCGGCAGGCGGTCGTGCAGGTTCTCCGCCGTCATGCCCATGAACAGCGCCGACTCGTCGACGATCTTCTCGGAGATGAAGCGCGGGTTCGGGTCGACGCCCTCACCCATGGGGTGGCGGCCCATGTGCTCGACGCCGCCGGCCAGGACGACGTCGTACGCGCCGAAGGCGATGCCGCCGGCGGTGGCGGTGACGGCGGTCATCGCGCCCGCGCACATCCGGTCGATCGAGTAGCCCGGGACGGACTTCGGCAGACCGGCCAGCAGACCGGCGCTACGGCCGATCGTCAGACCCTGGTCGCCGATCTGGGTGGTGGCCGCGATGGCGATCTCGTCGATGCGCTCGACGGGCAGGTTCGGGTTGCGGCGCACGAGCTCCCGGATGCACTTGACGACCAGGTCGTCGGCGCGGGTCTCGGCGTAGATGCCCTTCGGGCCTGCCTTGCCGAACGGGGTGCGGACGCCATCGACGAAGACGACGTCCCTCGCGGTACGAGGCACGGGGGCTCTCCTCCCAGGGACCAACAGGACGGTGTGCGCAGACTGCCGCCCACAGGTAAAGCGGCGCTGCACCACGGCCATGCTACCCGTCGGTAACTAACTTGCCCAGCTCCCCCGGGTTGTGTCCCGCGACACGTCCTGCGGACGGCTTCAGTGCTGGTGGGCTCTCCAACGTGCGCGGGACGGGCGAACCCCCAGGGGCGCGGGGAACTGCGCGAATCGGAAGGCTCCGGGGCTCACCGTTACGACTGTGCGCAACGAGGTGCCCCTGAGCTCTGCGGAGCAGTTCCGCTATGTGGCCTCCGGTTTCGCGCAGTTCCCCGCGCCCCTGATGGTTCGCCCCTTTACTCGGGTACGACCGCCGCCGCGGCGAAGGCCGCCGCGATCACCGGGCCGACCAGGTCGACCTGCCACTGCCGCGCGCCGAGCGCACGGAGCGCTGCCGCGACGGACGCCGCGTCCGGGACGGCCGGGGGCTCCCAGGAGACCCGGCGGACCAGGTCGGGGGTGATCAGGTTCTCGGCGGGCAGGCTGTGCGCCTCGGCCAGCTCGGTGACGGCCGCTCGGGCCCCGGTCAGCCGGGCCGCGGCGACCGGGTCCTTCTCGGCCCAGGCGCGTGGCGGCGGCGGGCCCTCGTGCGGTGCGGTGGCGGGCGGCAGCTGCGCCTCCGGAATCTCCCGGGCGCGGTCGATCGCGGCCAGCCACTGTTCCAGCTGCCGCCGGTGCACCCGGGGGCCGAAGCCCTGGACGGCCTGCAGGGCGGGGGTGTTCTGCGGCATCGCGAGTGCGGCGTTCACGATCGCGGCGTCGGCGAGCACCCGTCCGGGGGAGACGTCGCGTTCGCGGGCGATCCGGTCCCGGGCCTGCCAGAGCTCGCGGACGGCGGCGAGCTGACGCCGTCGCCGCACCTTGTGCAGCTGGGAGGTGCGGCGCCAGGGGTCGACCCGGGGGGCGGGCTTCGGGGCGTTCGCGATCGACGCGAACTCCTCCAGTGCCCAGCCCAGCTTGCCCTGGGCGTCCAGCTCCTGTTCGAGTGCGTCCCGCAGCTCGACCAGCACCTCGACGTCCAGTGCGGCGTACCGCAGCCAGGGCTCGGGCAGCGGACGGGTCGACCAGTCCACCGCCGAGTGCTCCTTGGCGAGCGAGAGGCCGAGCACGTTCTCGGTCATCGGCCCGAGCCCGACCCGGGGGAAGCCGGCGATCCGCCCGGCCAGCTCGGTGTCGAACAGCGTGCGCGGACGCATGCCGACCTCGGCGAGGCAGGGCAGGTCCTGGGTCGCCGCGTGCACCACCCATTCGGTGTCCGCCAGCGCCTCGCCGAGCGCGCTCAGATCCGGGCAGGCGATCGGGTCGACGAGCGCGGTGCCGGCGCCGGCCCGTCGCAACTGGATCAGGTAAGCCCGCTGTCCGTAGCGGTAACCGGACGCCCGTTCGGCGTCGACGGCGACCGGACCGGTGCCCGCCGCGAACGCGGCGACGGTCGCGGCCAGCGCCGCTTCGTCGGTCACGACCGGCGGAAGCCCCTCCCTGGGTTCAAGGAGCGGGACCGGGGCTGTCTCTTCTGGGATGGCTGCTACGGCGTCGGTCACCCACCAAGGGTACGACGGCACCTGGGTCCGGGAGTGTTGTCGGACTGGTCAGACCGTGTTCGGACATATGCCGACGGCCGGTGGCGGATGGTTCGCATTCACCCGGACCCGGATTCGCGGGCCGACGGGCGGGCGGCTGCCGGAGCGGCGGCCCGGAGCGGCGGCGGTGGGGCGGCCGTGGAACAGGGCCCGACAAGACCGGCAGGCCGCGACGGAGGTCCGGAGGAAACGTTCCTCCCAACTACCGCCGCGGCCTGCCGCAGGTGTCGCGCGGCCGGCGCGCCCGGCCGTGGGCGCCGCCGGCGTGGGCCGCTCGCCCGGCTGCTCCCTAGTGGATGATGCCGGTCCGCAGGGCGACCGCCACCATGCCGGCCCGGTCGCCGGTGCCCAGCTTGCGGGCGATCCGGGCCAGGTGGCTCTTCACGGTGAGTGCGGAGAGGCCCATGGCGACTCCGATCGCCTTGTTGGACTGGCCCTCGGCCACCAGTCGCAGTACCTCGACCTCGCGACCGGACAGCTCGCGGTAGGCCGTCGGCTGGACGCCCGGAGCTCCCGGTGCGCCCGGAGCACCGGGAGCTCCCGGTGCACCGACCGCACCCGGCATGCCGGGCCGGCGCATCCGGCCGGCCAGCCCGCCGGCTCCGATCGGCAGCCCGGGCCGGCCGGGCATCGCGACGTTGGTGCGGGTCCCGGTGACCACGTAGCCCTTGACGCCGCCGGCCAGCGCGCTGCGGACCGCGCCGATGTCGTCGGCGGCCGAGAGCGCCAGGCCGTTCGGCCAGCCGGCCGCCCGGGTCTCGGCCAGGATGGTCAGCCCGGAGCCGTCCGGGAGGTGGACATCGGCGACGCAGATGTCCCGGGGAGTGGAGACGCGTGGGCGGGCCTCGGCGATCGAGGAGACCTCGATGACGTCGCGGACGCCGAGCGCCCACAAGTGGCGGGTGACGGTGTTTCGGACGCGGGGATCGGCGATGACCACCATGGCGGTGGGCTTCGTCGGCCGGTAGGCGACCACGTTTGCGGGGTGCTCGAGAAGGACCGACACCAGACCTCCTGGGGGAGTAGCGGACGGACCCCGATGGGGGGCGGTCGGAGTGTTCCGCTTGCGGAAAGGGTCACTGACACCTTCGGCATCAAACGTGCCCGGCTTTAGCGAAAGATCACGATTTAGTGAGTAACAATACGGACAAATCGCGCATATGACTGATGCGACATGCCCTGGAATCGCACAGATTCGATCGATCCGGGTCAAGGACTGGCGTTCTCCGTCGGGGAATTGACAGAGAGCGGGGCCGAAGCCACCCGCCGTCAGCCCTGCGGGTGGCTTTGCGGGTACGCGAGGACCCCGCACCCCTTCCGTGGGAGCGCGGACGGCTCAGTGGGAGCGCGGACGCCGCCGTGCGGGCATCGGGACCACTCCGCCGAGTGACGGCACGTCGGGCAGTGAGAGCGGGGCCGGCACGGCCGGCGGCAGGCCCGCGCAGATGCAGAGCAGGTCGCCCCAGGCCGCGAGGTGCCGGTCGAACCGTCCGTCGGCGGGGGTCCAGGAGGCCCGGATCTCGATCTCGGTCGAGGCGGCCCGCTCGGCGAGCCCGCCGAAGTAGTGCGAGGCGGCGTGGGTCACCGTGCCGCTCGGCTCGGCGTAGCCGGCGCCGTGCGCCTGCAGGGCGTCCGTCAGCCAGGCCCAGCCGACCTCGGCGAGCATCGGGTCGCCCGCCATCTCTGGTTCCAGCTCGGCCCGGGTCATGGTGACGACCCGGAAGTCGCCGTGCCAGGCCTGCTGCCCGGCCGGGTCGTGCAGCAGGACGAGCCGGCCGTCCGCGAGCTCCTCGCCGTCCACCTCGACGGTGGCGGTCAGCGCGTACGCGAACGGTGCCAGCCGGCGGGGCGCGGGCGCGGAGGAGAGCTGCACCTCGGGACGCAACCGCGTCCCCGCCAGCGCCTCGACCGCATTGCGGAACTCGATCGGCGCCGACTCCTTGCCCGTTCCGCCACCTTGTGCGGGGTGCCCGCCGACCGCTGCCATGAGCGGAAGCCTAGGGCGGCGAGAGCCGCTTTCCGAGTAACTTCCGCCTGCGCGGCGTGCCGACGGGCCGAGTTCGCCGTTTTTACGTCGGATCGGCCGGGATCGGCCGGGGCGAGCGCGACCAAGATCACACCTGCCGGGGGCGCCGCCGGTCACCCCGGCGGCGGCGCGGACCACCGCCACGGCCAAGATCTTGGAGGAAGCAACGAGTTGCCGCCGGAGGGACGGCGCGCGGCGCGTGCGAAGATTTGGACCGTGAGTGAGACATCCGCGGCGACCCCCGCAGCCCAGTCCGGTCAGCAGTCCCCCGCGCGCCGCGGCGCCGCGCACGACTCCGCCTTCCTGCGCGCCACGCGCGGTGAGCCCGTGCCGCACACCCCCGTCTGGTTCATGCGCCAGGCCGGGCGTTCGCTGCCCGAGTACCTCAAGGTGCGCGAGGGCATCCCGATGCTCGACTCCTGCATGCAGCCCGAGCTGGTCAAGGAGATCACCCTGCAGCCGGTCCGCCGGCACAAGGTGGACGCGGCGATCTTCTTCAGCGACATCGTGGTGCCGCTCAAGGCCGTCGGCATCGACGTCGACATCAAGCCCGGCATCGGCCCGGTGATCGCCGACCCGATCCGCACCCACGCCGACCTCCAGCGGCTGCGCCCGCTGGGGCCGGACGACATGCCGTACATCACCGAGGCCGTCGGCCTGCTGGTGGACGAGCTCGGCAGCACCCCGCTGATCGGGTTCGCGGGCGCCCCCTTCACCCTGGCCAGCTACCTGGTGGAGGGCGGCCCGTCGAAGAGCCACGAGAAGACCAAGGCCATGATGTACGGCCAGCCCGAACTGTGGGCCGCCCTGGTCGACCGGCTCGCCGACATCACCGCGGCCTTCCTGAAGATCCAGATCGAGGCCGGCGCTTCCGCCGTCCAGCTCTTCGACTCCTGGGTCGGCGCCCTCGCCCCCGACGACTACCGCCGCTCCGTCATGCCCGCCAGCACCAAGGTGTTCGAGGCGGTCGCCTCGTACGGCGTGCCCCGGATCCACTTCGGCGTCGGCACCGGCGAGCTGCTCGGCCTGATGGGCCAGGCCGGTGCGGACGTGGTCGGCGTCGACTGGCGGGTGCCGCTGAACGTCGCCGCCGAGCGGGTCGGGCCCGGCAAGGCCCTCCAGGGCAACCTCGACCCGGCCGTGCTCTACGCCCCCACCCACGTGGTCGAGACCAAGGCCCGCGAGGTGCTGCACGCCGCCCAGGCGCTCGGCGGGAGCGGCCACATCTTCAACCTCGGCCACGGCGTCATGCCGACCATGGACCCCGACGCGCTCTCCCGGCTGGTCGAGTTCGTCCACGAGTCCACCGCGCACTGACCCGGCGCCCGCACCCGCCCGCCCGGCCGGTCCACCCCCGGGGCCGAGCCCTTTCCCTCCCCCGGCTTCCGCCGGGGGAGGGAAGCTCACCGCGCCGCTGAACCGGTCGCCCGGGCGCTCACGGCTACTCCGCGGCCAGGGTCTCCACGGCGGCCTCGGCCGGGGTCTCCACGGCGACTTCGGCCGGGCGCCGCAGGATCCGGCGGCGGCGCAGCCGCCAGGCCGCCCAGGCGAGCGGCGTCAGCAGCAGCAGGAACGGCGCGAGTGCCGCGAGCACGATCAGTGCGCCGCGTGCCACCGAGGCCAGGACGTTCCAGCCGCCCGCCAGGGCTCCGCCCAGCTCGTGCGGGAAGCCCGGGTGCTTCGCCGGCCGGGCCGCCGGCGCGCCCTGAGAGGAGAGCTCCAGCGTGACGGTGGAGAGCGAGGTCTGCGCGGTCATCTCCTGCTGCTGGCGCTGGAGGGACTCCAAGTCCGCCTCCCGGCGGCTCAGTTCGCCCTCCAGCGAGACGACGTCGGACAGTGACCCGGCCTGCGCCATCAGCGCCCGCACCCGGTCCACGCTGGCCTGCTGGCTCTTCAACCGGCTGTCCACGTCGATCATCTGCTGGGTCAGGTCCTGCGCCTGGCTGGTCCGCGACAGCACGGTGCCGAGCGCGGCGAGCTGGTCCATCAGCCCCTCGTACGCGGTCGGCGGCACCTTGAGGGTGAGCCTGGTCGTCGGCGCACCGCCCTCCGCTCCGGTGGAGGTGTACTCGTCGGCCGGGTAGCCCCGTGCGTTCGTGGCGAGCCGCTTCGCCTCCGCCGCGGCCTTGCCCACGTCGGCGGCCCGTACCGCCAGTTGACCGGTGTACGCGATCGAGCGGGTGTCGGCCAGCGGCGCCACCGAAGCGGCGCCCACCCCCGGCTTCGGCGCCCTGTCGGCCGTCCCGGGCGCCGCCGTCCCCATCGCCGGCGCGTTGCCCGGTGCCATGGGCGCCGCGGCCGAGTCGGCCCGCGCCGAGCTCCGGGACGCCGTCCCACTGCATCCGCTGACCAGTACGGCCGCTGCGGCGAACCCCGCCACGACCAGCGCCGGACCGGATCTCCTGGGTGCCATCTCCCCCTACCTCCCCGTCCCCCGGCCGCACTCCCGTGCCGGGCGTGTCCGGCGGGTGGGACGGCGGTTGGACGGAACCCGGGGAGGATCGGATCCCTCGCGGGGGTAGCGAGTAGGTCACGGAAGGATCGCTGTACGGCCGCCGCGGAACCCCCGCCCCCCGAGCCGGGTGGCGGGCCGGCCGGGTGACCACCCGGCCCGCCACCGCGCGGACGGGCGCGGTACCGGGGTGCGGTCCGGGCGGCCCGCTCTGCGAGACTGCGTGACATGGCTGAACCTCATGTCGTGGTGATCGGTGGTGGCATCGCGGGCCTGACCGCGGCCCTCCTGAGCAGCGGTGGCCGACGGGTCACGCTGCTGGAGGCCTCGGAGCGGCTCGGCGGGAAGCTGCGCGGCGGTGAGGTCGGCGGCGTACGGGTCGACCTCGGGGCGGAGTCGATGCTCGCCCGGCGGCCCGAAGGGGTCGACCTGGCGCGGCAGGTGGGCCTCGGGGAGCAGCTGGAGCCGCCGAGCACCGCCAAGGCCGCGATCTGGACCCGGGACGCGCTGCGCCCGCTGCCCGGCGGCCAGCTGATGGGCGTCCCCGGCGACCTCGCCGCACTCGCCGCCTCCGGCGTGCTCTCGGACGAAGGCCTGCGCCGCGCCCGGCAGGAGGAGCGGACACCCGAGGTCGGCGCGGACATCGCGATCGGCGACTACGTCGCCGCCCGGCTCGGCCGCGAGGTGGTGGACCGGCTGGTCGAGCCGCTGCTCGGCGGGGTCTACGCAGGCCAGACGAGTGAGATCTCCCTGCGTGCCGCCGTGCCCGCACTGCTGCCGATCGCCCGCGGCGGCGGCCCACTGGTGGCGGGCGTGCACGAGCTGGTCGGCCGCGCGCAGAACGGCGGCAGTGCCGGCCCGGTCTTCCAGGGCCTGCGCGGCGGGCTCGGCACCCTCCCCGAAGCGGTGGCGGCCGCCTGCCTGCGGGCCGGTGCGGACCTGCGCACCGGGAGCCCGGTGGACGAGCTGCGCCGCACCCCCGAGGGCTGGCGGGTCGTCAGCAACGGCGAGGTGCTGCACGCCGACGCCGTGGTCCTCGCCGTCCCCGCACCGCAGGCCGCCCGCCTACTGCGCGCCGAAGCACCGGGTGCGGCCGCCGAACTCCAGGCCGTCGAGTACGCCGGCATGGCGCTGGTCACGATGGCCTTCCACCGCGCGGACCTGGCCGAGCCGCTCCCCGGCAGCGGCTTCCTGGTGCCGCCGGTGGACGGCCGCGCGATCAAGGCCTCCACCTTCTCCTCCAACAAGTGGGGCTGGCTGGACCGCTCCGCACCGGACGCCTTCCTGCTGCGCACCTCGCTCGGCCGGCACCGCGAGGAGGAGGTCCTCGACCTGCCCGACGAGGAGCTGGTCGCCCGCTCGCTCGCCGACCTGGGCGAGGCCGTCGGACTGCGGGCGCAGCCGTACGACACCACCGTCACCCGCTGGCTCGCCGGCTTGCCGCAGTACCCGGTCGGACACCTCGACCGGGTGGCCCGGATCCGCGCGCAGGTCGCCGGGCTCGGCGGGCTGGCGGTCTGCGGAGCGGCGTACGACGGGGTCGGCATCCCGGCGTGCATCGCGAGCGCGCGGCGGGCCGTCAACGAGGTGTTGACCCCGGGCACGGGTGCCGGCGTGAGTGAAGGGACAATGGGCGCATGACTGAGACCACTGCTGCGGCGACTCCCGAAGAGCAGCCCGCGAAGAAGAAGGCCCGCGACCTCAACCAGGTCATCCGCTACACCATGTGGTCGGTGTTCAAGCTCAAGGGCGAGCTGCCCGAGGACCGCACCGCGCTCGCCGCGGAGGTCGACGGGCTGTTCGAGCAGCTGGCCGCCAAGGACGTCACGGTGCGGGGCACCTACGACGTGTCCGGCCTGCGGGCCGACGCCGACGTGATGGTCTGGTGGCACGCCGAGGACTCCGACGACCTCCAGGAGGCGTACAACCGCTTCCGCCGCACCGGCCTCGGCCGCCTCCTGGAGCCGGTCTGGTCCAACATGGCGCTGCACCGCCCGGCGGAGTTCAACAAGTCGCACATCCCGGCCTTCCTCGCCGACGAGCAGCCGCGGGACTACATCTGCGTGTACCCGTTCGTCCGTTCCTACGAGTGGTACCTGCTCCCCGACGAGGAGCGCCGCGCGATGCTCGCCGAGCACGGCAAGATGGCACGCGGCTACCCGGACGTCCGGGCCAACACCGTCGCCTCCTTCGCGCTCGGCGACTACGAGTGGCTGCTCGCCTTCGAGGCCGACGAGCTGCACCGCATCGTCGACCTGATGCGGGACCTGCGCCCGTCCCGCGCCCGCCTCCACGTCCGCGAGGAGGTCCCGTTCTACACGGGCCGCCGCAAGCCGGTCGCCGAGCTCCTCAACGGCCTGGTCTGAGACCACCCCGTCCGTGGGCACCCGGGCAACCCCCGCAGGGGCTCGCCGAACTTGTGCGCTCACGGGCAACCACAGCAGGGGCGCGACCGATCTGTGGGCATACGGGTAACCACAGCAGGGGCGCGGGGAACTGCGCGCGCAACCGTGCACGGACGTCGTGCCATGGTCGCGCAGTTCCCCGCGCCCCTGGGGGGTACCCGGTACTGAGCGTTGCCCCCCCGCCCCCCGCAGGGGAGGGATCAGCTCCGCAGCGCGGCCCGCAGCCGGGCGTCCGGCAGAGCCGCGGGCCCGACCATC
This sequence comes from Kitasatospora kazusensis, assembly GCF_039529945.1. Taxonomy (NCBI): domain Bacteria; kingdom Bacillati; phylum Actinomycetota; class Actinomycetes; order Kitasatosporales; family Streptomycetaceae; genus Kitasatospora; species Kitasatospora kazusensis. Next base: position 100,347 of record NZ_BAAANT010000011.1, read on the forward strand.
GCCACGGCGGTCAGCAGTTCGTGTTCCGCGTCGCCGAGCGGGTCCTGGGGTTCCCGGACGGTCCGCAGGACCTCCTGGCCGGCGGGGGCGGCCCACCGGGTGTACGGCCGGACGTCGACCCGGGCCATCAGCAGGGTGCCGCTGGTGAGGATCAGCGGCAGGGCGAACCACGACACGGCCGATCCGGCGTCCGCACTGGCCGGGGCCGACAGCGCCAGCGCCGCCGCCAGCAGGAGCACCGAGAGCAGCATCGCCTGCCTCACCTGCCGTACGGCCAGGACGGTGCTCTCCCGCACCACCGCCGGGGTCGCCAGCCCGGCGAGCGTCAGCCGGTCGCCGATCTCCAGGACCGTCGGGTGCTCCAGCAGTTCCTCCTTGAGGCCGGCCGTCCGGCACTGGCCGTCCCGGCCGATCGCGGCGATCAGCGCCCGTTCCAGCCGGCTCCGGCCCCGGGGGTCGACCACCGTCGTCCAGCCGGTGTGCGCCAGGTGCAGTCGGCCGCGCGCGGTCATCAGGACCAGCAGCAGATCGACCACTCTGGCCGGGCCGCCGGCCAGGTACGCGGTCTCGTACAGGCCGATCCCCACCGGCTCGGCGGGCTCCGTCCGGTCGAGCCAGGCGAGCGAGTCGGCCGTGGCAGCGACCTGTACCAGCCGGAGGCAGGAGAGTACGGCGGCGAGGCAGGCCGGAATCAGGAAGAGCAACCACATGGGCTTGTTGTAAACCGCGCCCGGCCGCCGTGAACAGCAATGCCGACGCGCGATACCGAACTGTGACCGGCCGTTCGCCCCGGACGGACTCAGGAGCCGCAGCCCGCACCGCCGCCACAACTGCCGCTCGCCCTGAAGGCCCGCGCCGCTGCCGTGGCTTGCGGGCGGGCCTCAGCTGACGTCGACCCCGTGGGTGCGGGCGAGTCCGGCCAGGCCGTCGGCCCAGCCCTGGCCGACGGCGCGGAGCTTCCAGACCTCCTGGGGCGTTCCGGCGTGGTGGCGGTAGAGCTCGGCGACCAGCATGGCGGAGATCGCCGGGTCGGCGGGCAGTGCGAACGACCAGGACGAGCCGTCGGCGGCCCGTACCTCCAGCTCCGCGTCCCGCAGTTCGCCGCAGGTGGCGGTGGAGTCGGCGTCCATGTTCACCGAGACGGTGATCCGGTGCACGGCCGGCGGCAGTCCGAGTACCCGCAGGGTCGCCGTCTCCCGGGTGCGGCCGCCGCCGCTCTCCTTCGGATGGAGCGTCACCGCGCCGCGCTCCGCGCTCGGCTGGTGGTAGAAGACGAAGTCGTCGTCGCTGCGGACCTTGCCGTCCGCGCCCAGCAGCAGCACGGTGAGGTCGGCCTCCGCCCCGGCGGAGCCGAACCGGACGCAGACCTCGGCGAGCCCGGCCGCCGGGACGACGGTGTTCTGACCGGGGGAGAGCGGTACCGCCGGAGCGACCGCCGCGACGTCCACCAACGTCGGCACCGGGGACACCAATGTCGGCACCGGCGCTGAGGTCGGCACCGGCACTGACGTCGGCCCGCCGCCGAGCCGCCCGGGCAGGCCGTGCTCCTTGAGCAGCCCGAGCAGCATCGGGCCGTCGACCAGCGTCAGCGGCTTCCCCTCGACCCACCGCCGCGAGCCCGGGCCGAACCCCGAAGTCGTCACCAGGATGCCCCGGTTGGCGCCCATCCGGACCATCGTCGCGTCGAGGTCCCGGACGGCGGTGGGCGGCACGGTGTGGCGGTACCGCTTGGCCTGGATGACGATCGTGCCACCGGTGACCGGATCCGGGTCCTCGGCCAGGACGTCGACCCCCTCGTCCCCGCTGCGCGCGGTGGTCCGGGTCCGGAGGCCCCGCCGCCGGAACAGCTCGGCGATCAGCTCCTCGAACGCGATCGGGTCCATCTCGAACAGGTCCGGGTCCTCGTCCCCGCCTTCGTCCCCGCCCGCGTCCCGGTAGCCGCCGACCTCCGCCGCCAGCCGCTCCGTCCGTACCGCCTCCAGCTTCTCCGGCCGGGCCGAGAGCCGCCCGCGCAGCCCGTCCACCAGGCAGCTGACCGGCTCCACCCGCTCCAGGTCCACCGCGAGGAACTCGTCCCGTCCGACCGTCACCGAGACCAGGTGGCGCTGCTCCTCCCGCCCGGTCGCCGGGCTGACGGCCTCCACGTAGCCGTTGAACACCACGGAGGCCAGCAGCCCGTCCGCGTCCGTCCGGAACAGCTCGGCCAGCACCCGCAGCGCGGACTGCGCGAGCACCTCGCGGTGCACCGCCTTGCGGTCGGTGGCGCTGCGGGCCACCTCGGTGTCGCGGTCGTCGGTCTTGACGTACCGGATCCGGGCGGTCGGCGGCACGATCTCGGCGTCCGGCAGCTGCCAGTCGACCACCAGTTGGCGCCGGGCCTCGTCCCAGCCGAGCGTGCCGTCCTTGGGGAAGCCGTCCGGCCAGTCCGTCCGCCAGCGCAGCGCCGTCTCGAACAGCTCCACCACGGCGTCGGCGCCGCCGGACCGCAGGTCGGTGGCGAGCCGCTGCGCCAGGGCCGCCCGGTCGGCCGCCGCACGGCGCTGCCCGTCCGCCCAGGCGTCGAACGCGGCCCGGTACTCGGCCAGTTGGTGCAGCCGCTGCTGCTCGGCGGCCTGCGCGGCCTGCCAGTCGTGCTGGAAGTGCGCGTTCGCCTGCGCGGCCTGCTCGTCGTACTGGCGCCGGGCGTTCGGGTTGAACGCCTGCATCCCGCCGGGCGGCGGCACCTGGTAGCGGGCCGGGTCCGGCATCGCGATCGGCACCCCGAGCGGCCCGGGGTCGAAGGCCGGCAGCCGGACGGGCTCCCGCAGGTCGGCCGGGCGGAACGGCCGGCCGGCCAGGCCCGCCGCCAGTACCCCGCGCAGCTCGGCCACCCGCCCGTCCAGCTCGGCCGTCCGCCGCGCCGCGTCGGCCTCCCGGCCCTGCTGGTAGGCGCGCAGCGCCTCCTTGCCGCCCCGGACGGCCGCCCGTTGCGCCTCGCGCTGGTCCTTCTCGTACTGGCGCTGCGCCGCGACGGCGGCCCGCCGCTGGGCCTCGTACTGGCGCTGCCGCTGCCGCTGCGCCTCTGCCAGGACGGCCACTACCCCGGAGCTACGACGCCTTGCCACCTCGGTCCTTCCGCTCCCCACCACGACGGATGATCAGTCTGGCACGGAGGCCGGACCGGGTGGCCACGGGTGTCCGAACAGTTACGCGGCGCGGCAGCACCCCGCCGGGCCGGTCACTCGGCGGGCTTCAGCGTCAGCGAGATGCTGTTGATGCAGTAGCGCTGGTCCGTCGGCGTGCCGTAGCCCTCGCCCTCGAAGACGTGCCCGAGGTGCCCGCCGCAGCGGGCGCAGCGGACCTCGACCCGGCGCATGCCCATCGAGACGTCCTCGATGTACTGGACGCTGTCCCCGGCCAGCGGCGCGTAGTACGAGGGCCAGCCGCAGTGGCTGTCGAACTTGGTCTCGCTGCTGAACAGCTCGGCCCCGCAGGCCCGGCAGCCGTACACGCCGACCGTCTTGGTGTCGGTGTACTCGCCGACGAACGGCCGCTCGGTGCCGGCCTCGCGGAGCACGTGGTACTCCTCGGGGCTGAGCTCGGCGCGCCACTCGGCGTCGGTCTTCTCGATCTCGTACGTCACGGCGGGCTCCAGGGGTGCGTCGTCAGGCTTTTGCTGCTGCAACGTCCGAGAGGTGCTTCAGGATTTCCGGGCCCAGGTCGGTGACGTCGCCGGCACCCATGGTCAGCACCAGGTCGCCGGGCTGCGCGAGCCCGGCCAGCAGGGCGGGGGCGGCGGCGAACGCGTGCTCGGCGCGGACGGCGGCGCCGGCCCGCCGGGCCGCGTCGATGATCAGCTCGCTGGTGACGCCGGGGACCGGGTCCTCGCGGGCCGGGTAGATGTCGAGCACCACGGAGGCGTCGGCCAGCGCCAGCGCCTGGCCCATCTCCTCGGCGAGCTGCTGGGTCCGGCTGAACAGGTGCGGCTGGAAGACCACCAGCACCCGGCCGTCGGCGGCCTCCCGGATCGCCTCCAGGTCGGCGGCCATCTCGGTCGGATGGTGCGCGTAGGAGTCGATCACCTGGACACCGCCCGCCTCGCCCTTGAGCTGGAGGCGGCGGCGGACCCCGGTGTAGCTGCCGAGCGCCTTCGCCAGTTGGGTGGCCGGGACGCCGAGCGCCGCACCGGCGGCCAGCGCGGCGACGGCGTTGTGCGCGTAGTGGCGCCCGGGGACGGAGACCGTGAACGTCAGCTCGTGGCCGCCGAACACCACGACGACCTCGCTGGTCATGCCGCGCGCGGTCACCGAGACCACCCGGACGTCGGCGTCCTCGGCGGTGCCGACGGTCACCAGGTTCAGGCCGTCCCGGCCGCGGAGCCGGGAGGTCAGCTCGCGGGCACCGGCCTGGTCGGCGGAGATCACCAGCGTGCCGCCGGGGACGATCCGGCCCACGAAGGTCTCGAAGGACTCGTAGATCTCGTCCATCGAGGCGTAGTTGGCGTGGTGGTCGAGCTCCACGTTGAGGATGATCGCGACCTCGGGCGCGTACTTGTGGAAACTGCGGTCGCTCTCGTCCGCCTCCGCCACGAAGATCTCGCCGACGCCGTGGTGCGCGTTCGAGCCGGGGGCGTCCAGGTCGCCGCCGATCGCGTACGAGGGGTCCAGGCCCAGCGCGGCGAGGCTGACGGCGAGCATGCTGGTGGTGGTGGTCTTGCCGTGCGTGCCGGCCACGGCCAGCGCCCGGCGGCCGCCCATCAGCGCGGCCAGCGCGTCGGAACGGTGCACCACCGGGATGCCGCGCTCGCGGGCGGCGGCCAGCTCGGGGTTGTCGGCCCGGATCGCGCTGGAGACCACCACGCTGCTGGTACCGGCCGGGACGTTCTCGGCGGCGTGGCCGACGTGGACCTGGGCGCCCAGGGCCTTCAGCGCGAGGACGGTCTCGGACTCCTTGGAGTCGCTGCCGGACACCTTGGCGCCGCGCACCGCGAGGATCTTCGCGAGGCCGGACATGCCGGCCCCGCCGATGCCGATGAAGTGCGGGGCGTGCAGGTCGTGGGCGGCGTCGTTCAAGAGAGTGCTCCGTACAGACGGGGGCGGCGGGGAGGGGAAAGCGAATCGTCCTCGCGGAGGTTCCGCAAGGACGATTCTGCCTTACTGCGGGAGGGGGTCAGGAGTCGCTCGCGAACAGCTTGAGCACCGGGACGCCGACCTTGTGCCTGGCCAGCGAGGCCCAGTCGCGGTGGAAGAACTCCTCGACGAAGTGCGGCGAGGTCAGCACCAGCACCTCGTCGGCGCCGGTCTGCTGGACGACTTCGCGCAGTCTGTCCAGCGGACTCTCCTCGACCACCTCGCCGGTGGCCTCGGCACCGGCCGTGCGCAGGTGGCGAAGGCTGTGCTCCAGGGATTCGCCCGCAAGAGTGGGCGTCGCCTCACTCTCGTCGTGCTCGCGAACCACCTTGTCGAGATGGCCGAGGGCCACGTCGTCGAGCGCGCGGAGCAGCTCGTCCTGCTTGCCGCGCGGTTGCATCAGGACGACGAAGGAGACCTTCTCCTCGCCGTGGAGCGTGGTGACCAGCTCCACATCGGCGTCGGAGAGCGCCTTTTCGATCATCAGTACGGTCTTGAACACGTGAGTCCCTTCGCAGTTGCAGGCCCCCGGGTCCGGTCTCAATCCCATAGTGCCCGGAGGAAGCTTTCCTCACGCTGCACACGCGCCACACAGGCCACGTAGGAGCCAAATCACGAGGAAGTGGGCACGGAATCGGTCGGGGCCGGGTATCGCAGGTAGCGGGTGAAGAGGAAACCTTTCTGCTCGATCAATGAGACCAGCCGCATCCGCTGCACGTCTGCCATTTGCACACCGTGCAGGATGCGCGGCGCGTCGCCGCCGGTGAGCAGCGGGGCCAGCGAGAGGCAGAGCTCGTCCAGCAGGCCCGCGGCGGTGAGCTGCCCGAGCAGCCGGGGGCCGCCCTCGGTCAGCTGCCGGGTCCAGCCCCGCTCCGCCAGTGCCGCGAGCGCCGCCGGCAGGTCCACCGAGCCTTCGCCGGCCACCACCAGGTCCGCGACCCCGGCCACCGCCCGGCGGGCCTCGGCGGGCGAGTCCTCGGTGGTCACCACCACCGTCCTGACCAGCGGCTCGGTGAACAGCGGCGCCGTCAGGTCCAGGTCCAGCGCGCGGCTGACGATCGCGATGGCGGGCGCCGGGGCCTGCCCCGCCGCGGCCCGCGCCGCCGCGAACCCGGCCCGCGCCCGCGCGGGCCGGTACCCCTCGGCGCGGACGGTCTCCGCCCCCACCAGCACCACGTCCGCCAGCGCCCGGAGCACCCCGAAGATCCGCTTGTCGGCGTCCCCGGACAGCCCCTCCGAGAGCCCCTCCAGCCGCGCCGCGCCGTCCAGGCCCGTGACCATGTTGGCCCGCAGCCAGGGCCGGCCGTGGTTCACCTGGTCGGGGTACGCGTAGACGGCGGCGAGCGCCTCCAGCGACTGCGGGTCGGCGTGCGGGGTGCCCGGCGGGCTGATCAGCTGCTGCATGTGATCAAGTCTTCCACGGTGTGGACTTGGCGCGCCGATCAGGAACCGGTCCCCCGGGGGCGCGGGGAACTGCGCGACCGGGGCACGACGTAGGTGCACGGTTGCGCGCGCAGTTCCCCGCGCCCCTGCTGTGGTTGACCAGTTGCGTACGGCTGCTTTCCGGTGCCCGAGGCTCGGCGCGTACCCTCTACTAACGTGCCTGCTGCCTCTCACCCCGACGCCATAGCCGCGACGCCCCCGACGGCGCCCGCCGCGCCGATCGCGCTCACCGACCGCCGCCCGGTCGTCCCCGCCGAGCGCCTGGTCGCCGAGATGGTCCCGCCGCCGCGGTTCTCCGACGTCAGCTTCGGCAGCTACCTCCCGGACACCACCCAGCCCAGCCAGTACGAGGCCGTCCGGGTGCTGGAGGAGTTCGCCGGCACGCTCAACGCCGGCTCCGCCGCCCCCAAGCGGGGCTGGTTCCGCCGCTCGGCCCCCGCCCCCGCCGGACCGGCCGGGGTCTACCTGGACGGCGGGTACGGCGTCGGCAAGACCCACCTGCTCGCCTCGCTCTGGCACGCCACCCCCGGCCCGAAGGCCTTCGGCACGTTCGTGGAGCTGACCAACCTGGTCGGCGCGCTCGGCTTCCAGCAGGCCGTGCAGACCCTGTCCGGGCACCGGCTGCTCTGCATCGACGAGTTCGAACTGGACGATCCGGGCGACACCGTCCTGGTCTCCACCCTGCTCGGCCGCCTGGTCGACAACGGCGTCAAGCTCTGCGCCACCTCGAACACCCTGCCGGAGAAGCTCGGCGAGGGCCGCTTCGCCGCCGCGGACTTCCTGCGCGAGATCCAGGGCCTGTCCGCGCACTTCCGCCCGCTGCGGATCGACGGCCAGGACTACCGCCACCGCGGCCTGCCCGACGCACCGGCGCCTTACACCGACGAGGCGGTCGAGGCCGTCGCGGCCCGCACCCCGGGGGCCTCGCTGGACGACTTCGACGGCCTGCTCGCCCACCTCTCCGCCGTCCACCCCAGCCGCTACGGCGCGATGCTGGACGACGTCACGGCGGTCTGCCTGCGCGGCGTCCACCAGGTCGACGACCAGTCCACCGCCCTGCGGCTGGTCGTGCTGGCCGACCGGATGTACGACCGCGAGCTGCCCGTCACCGCCTCCGGCGTGCCCTTCGACCAGGTCTTCTCCGAGGAGATGCTGCGCGGCGGCTACCGCAAGAAGTACCTCCGGGCCGTCTCCCGCCTGGTCGCGCTGGCCCGCGACAGTTCCAAGCCGAGCTGATCGGGTCCCCCAGGGGCGCCAGGTTCACGTACGCAACTGGGTACCCCCAGGGGCGCGGGGAACTGCGCGACCAGGGCACGACGTCGGAGCACGGTTGCGCGCGCAGTTCCCCGCGCCCCTGCTGTGGTTGCCCGTAAGCGCGCAGGCCTGCGGCGAAACCCGTGCCCGGTTGTCGGTGCCGGGTCGTACGGTAGTCGCGTGCGACCCATCACGAGTATCGAGCGGACAGTGGCGCCCTTCGAGGTCGTCAGCCCCTACCAGCCCAACGGCGACCAGCCGGCGGCCATCGCCGAGCTGGAGCGCCGCATCCGCGCGGGTGAGAAGGACGTCGTCCTGCTCGGCGCCACCGGCACCGGCAAGTCGGCCACCACCGCCTGGATGATCGAGAAGCTCCAGCGCCCCACCCTGGTGATGGCGCCGAACAAGACGCTGGCCGCCCAGCTGGCCAACGAGTTCCGCGAGCTGCTCCCGAACAACGCGGTCGAGTACTTCGTCTCGTACTACGACTACTACCAGCCCGAGGCGTACATCGCGCAGACGGACACCTACATCGAGAAGGACTCGTCGATCAACGACGAGGTCGAGCGGCTGCGGCACTCCGCGACCAACTCGCTGCTCACCCGCCGCGACGTGATCGTGGTGGCGTCCGTCTCCTGCATCTACGGCCTCGGCACCCCGCAGGAGTACGTGGACCGGATGGTCCCGCTCAAGGTCGGCGAGGAGATCGACCGGGACGCGCTGCTGCGCCGCTTCGTCGACATCCAGTACACCCGCAACGACATCGCCTTCACCCGCGGCACCTTCCGGGTCCGCGGCGACACCATCGAGATCTTCCCGGTGTACGAGGAGCTCGCCGTCCGGATCGAGATGTTCGGCGACGAGATCGAGGCGCTCTACACGCTGCACCCGCTCACCGGCGAGATCATCAGCCAGGACGAGTCCATCTACGTCTTCCCCGCCTCCCACTACGTGGCCGGCCCGGAGCGGATGGAGCGGGCGATCAACGGCATCGAGCAGGAGCTGGAGACCTCGCTCGCGAAGATGGAGAAGCAGGGCAAGCTGCTGGAGGCCCAGCGCCTGCGGATGCGGACGACGTACGACATCGAGATGCTCCGCCAGATCGGCAGCTGCTCCGGCGTCGAGAACTACTCGATGCACTTCGACGGCCGCGAGCCCGGCACCGCGCCCAACACCCTGCTCGACTACTTCCCGGAGGACTTCCTCCTGGTCATCGACGAGTCGCACGTGACGGTCCCGCAGATCGGCGCGATGTACGAGGGCGACGCCTCCCGCAAGCGCACCCTGGTCGAGCACGGCTTCCGGCTGCCGTCCGCGATGGACAACCGGCCGCTGAAGTGGGAGGAGTTCCTCGGCCGGGTCGGCCAGACGGTCTACCTCTCCGCCACCCCCGGCAAGTACGAGCTGTCGCGCGGCGACGGCACCGTCCAGCAGATCATCCGCCCGACCGGCCTGATCGACCCGGAGGTGGTCGTCAAGCCGACGCAGGGCCAGATCGACGACCTGGTGCACGAGGTGCGCGTCCGGGTCGAGAAGGACGAGCGAGTCCTGGTCACCACCCTCACCAAGAAGATGGCGGAGGACCTGACCGACTACATGCTCGGCCTGGACATCCGGGTCCGGTACCTGCACAGCGACGTCGACACGCTGCGCCGGGTCGAGCTGCTGCGCGAGCTGCGGGCGGGCAAGTACGACGTGCTGGTCGGCATCAACCTGCTGCGCGAGGGCCTGGACCTGCCCGAGGTCTCGCTGGTGGCGATCCTGGACGCGGACAAGGAGGGCTTCCTGCGCTCCGGCACCTCGCTGATCCAGACGATCGGCCGTGCGGCCCGTAACGTCTCGGGCCAGGTGCACATGTACGCGGACCGGATCACCCCCTCGATGGAGCTGGCGATCTCGGAGACCAACCGCCGCCGCGAGGTCCAGAGGGCGTACAACACGGAGCACGGCATCGACCCGCAGCCGCTGCGGAAGAAGATCGGCGACATCCTCGACACCCTGGCCCGCGAGGACCTGGACACCGAGGAGCTGCTCTCCACCGGTTACCGGTCCGGTGGCAAGGGCAAGGCTCCGGTGCCCGCGCTGGGCGCCGACCGCAAGCCCGCCAAGAGCCTGCCCGCCGCCGAGCTGGCGGACCTGATCCAGCAGCTGACCGACCGGATGCACGCGGCCGCCGCCGACCTCCAGTTCGAGGTCGCGGCCCGCCTGCGGGACGAGATCGGCGAGCTGAAGAAGGAGCTCAGGCAGATGCGGGAGGCGGGCCTGGCCTGATCAGCATCAGGTCCGGACCTGATCCGGGCCTGATCCGGACCTGATCCGGGCCTGATCCGGCCGACTCGGGAGCGGCCCAACGGGGTAGTCCTGAAGCGCGCCCTGCCCGCAGGCCCTAGTCTGGCCTGCGGGTACTGCGCGCCTGTGGTCCGGGTGGCGGGCACCCTGGAGGGGGCCTCAGCCGGGGGACGGCAACGGGGTGATCCATCGTCGAGCCGTGCGGGAGACCGACCTGCCGGGCTGAGGAGAGAGGACAACACCGTGTCGGTGAACCTGGCCAAGGGCCAGCGGGTCAGTTTGCAGAAGAGTTCGGGCGAGTCGCTGACGATCGTCCGGATGGGTCTGGGCTGGAAGGCGGCGCCCAAGCGCGGCCTGTTCGGTACCCGGACGCGCCAGATCGACCTGGACGCCTCCGCCCTGCTGTACGCCGGGAAGACCCCGTCGGACGTGGTCTTCTTCCAGCACCTGGTGAGCAACGACGGCTCCGTCCGGCACACCGGCGACAACCTGGTCGGCGGCGCCGGAGCGGGCGGGGACGACGAGTCGATCGTCGTCGACCTCTCGCACGTCCCGGCGCACGTCACCCAGGTGGTCTTCACGGTGAGCTCCTACACCGGGCAGACCTTCGCCGAGGTGCAGAACGCGCACTGCCGCCTGGTCGACGAGACCACCGGCCAGGAGCTGGCCCGCTACGAGCTGGCCGGCGGCGGCCCGCACACCGGCCAGATCATGGCGAAGGTGTTCCGCGACGGCGAGGGCGGCTGGGGCATGCAGGCGATCGGGGCGCCGGCCAAGGCCCGGACCTTCCAGGACATGCTGCCCGCGATCGACCCCTTCCTGTAGGGCCGGCGGGCAGAGCCTGCGAGTTCCTCCGGAGCCCGCGAGGCAGCGCCCCCAAGGCCTACGGTCCCAAGGGCTCTTTACCTTCTGGGCCAATCCTTTACCTTTTCTTGGTGTTCCTTGGTACGGTGGACGGAAGCGGAGGGGAGTATTCCCATCGCAGTGAGCCCGTCAGCACGGCGGCCCCCAGTGGCGGCCCGGGCCGCTGGTCCGATGCACTGCACCGACTGAGCGCACGGGCGGAAGAGACCTCCGGCAGAGGACGTGTGTCCCGCCGAACTGCCGGAGGAGCAGCAAGTGGATGTTTCCGTAGCACTGTGGGTCGGCACGATCGGGGTTCTGATAGCCCTGGTCGTGGCCGACTTCTTCATCGGCGGCCGCAAGCCGCACGAGGTCTCGATCAAGGAAGCCGGCATCTGGACGGCCGTCTGGGTCGCCCTGGCCGTCGCGTTCGGCGGCTTCCTCTGGTGGCACTCCGGCTCGAAGCCGGCCGGCGAGTTCTTCGCCGGGTACATCACCGAGAAGTCGCTCAGCGTCGACAACCTCTTCGTGTTCATCCTGATCATGGGCAAGTTCGCGGTGCCGCGGATCTACCAGCAGCGGGTGCTGATGGTGGGCGTGATCATCGCGCTGGTGCTCCGCGCCGTGTTCATCGCGGGCGGCGCGGCCCTGGTCACCACCTTCTCCTGGGTCTTCTACATCTTCGGCGCCTTCCTGGTCTGGACGGCCTGGAAGCTGATCAAGGACGCCCGGGCCGGTGAGGAAGAGGAGGAGTTCGAGGAGAACCGCCTGCTCAAGTCCATCGAGCGCCGCTTCCCCTCGACCGACAAGTACCACGGCACCAAGCTGTTCGTCCGGGAGAACGGCCGCCGGCTGATGACGCCGATGCTGATCGTGATGCTCGCGATCGGCACCACCGACGTCCTGTTCGCGCTGGACTCGATCCCCGCGATCTTCGGCCTCACCCAGGACCCGTACGTGGTCTTCACCGCCAACGCGTTCGCCCTGATGGGCCTGCGGCAGCTCTACTTCCTGATCGGCGGCCTGCTGAAGAAGCTGGTCCACCTCTCCTACGGCCTGTCGGTGATCCTCGGCTTCATCGGCGTGAAGCTCGTCCTGCACGCGCTGCACGAGAGTGGCGTGCACGTCCCCGAGATCGGCATCCCGTTCTCGCTCGGCTTCATCGTCGTGGTGCTGGCCGTCACCACGGTGACCAGCCTGATCGCCTCCAGGCGGCAGCAGGAGGCCGAGGAGCCCGCGAAGATCGACGCCTGACGGGCCGGGCCGCCAGCGGCCCGCCACTCGGGCGGGCGGCGGCCACGACCCGCCACGTCCCTCCACCAGGAAAGCGCCTCGCACCTCGGCGATGACGGAGCCCCGACGGGGCCCGTGCCATCCCAGGGCGGCGGCGCTTTCCTGCTGTCCGGCCGCCTGTCTCCGCCCGCCCGCCCGCCGCCTGCCGCTCGCCTCGCAGGCGCCTACGCCGGATGCATGATGACCGACTGGACCCGCCGGGCAGCCCCTGTCACCCAACGGGATGATTCCCGTCCCTCGGCGACAGCGCGGCCCTCGCCACCGGGTTACGTTCGGCAGACCGACCCCGCCCCGGGGGTCTTGCCGCGGTGGCGCTCCGTGACTCAGGTAACGGCGCGTAGTGACGCCCGTTGCGTCGGCACCGGCGAGAGCAGGCCTTCTCGGCGACGGATTTCAGCCACTCGAACACCCGCCGCCAATTGGCTGGAACGAATTCTGGGAGCAACTGTCAGATATCGGAGTGTCAGCGCACGGTGATTCGCGCAGGTCACCGCCCGGGTTGCGATCGTGAGCCTCTGAGCTGCGTACTTTTGCGCAAAGGGGACGATCGTCGGGCGCGTCCCGACTTTCCGGAGGGGCTCAGGTTTTGCCCACCTGAGCAGGCGTCAGCGGAGTACCGCGGTGTGGTTATGCTTTACGCCGAAGCTTGCGTTCGGAAGCATCAAACGCAAGAGGGCCGCCCTGCCAGGCGGCCCTCTCTTGAGCTTGTCCCATCACCCTGAGCGACTAGCCATCACCTAGGTAGAGGAACGTCTTCATCGTGCCATACGACCCACCCGACCCCGGGCGCACCCACCTGCATCTCACCGGCATCGCCGGTCAGACCCCCGAGATCCAGCTGGATCTCCCGCTCGAACACACCGGCCGGAGCATCCGGATCGAGATCCCGTACCTGATCCTCGCCGTCGGCGCGGACGCGGGCCTCGGCCTCGGCCTGATGTACGTCGGCCTCTCGGCCCGGATCTCCTGGATGGTCAGCTTCGGGGTCCTGCTCATCCCGTGGCTGCTCCAGCGCTCCCAGCGCTAGCGAGGGGCCCCGCCGAGCGTGGTGCCGCAGCCTGTGGCGGCCACCTCGGCAAGGCGTCCGTGTCGGCAGCGCGTCCGCCTCGGCAGCGCGTCCGCCTCGGCAATGGTGGGGCCGCCCTCGGGGGCGGCCCCACCTGCGGGTGTCACCAGCGGCCCGCTATTCCGCTGCATGTGTCGCGGGATCAAGCCCTCAGGGCTTTCATCTTCCTCTCATGATTCCCGCCGTTCGGCGGGTGCCGTGACGTGCGCACACCTGTGAGACTGTGCTCGCTTCGGGGGGAGGATGGGGCTGTTGTGTGCTGCCTTGGTGTCGACTCTGTGCGGTGTGTTCGGGGAGGTATCGCCTTCGCCTGGAGCTGACGAGTTCCACGCAGACAGGGCGATACATGCACAAGAAGATCCTGCGGCGCTCCGGTTGGGCACGCCGGGCACTGGCCAGATCCATAGCGGTCACCGCGTTGGCGACGAGCGCGTCCATGGTGATGTCCGTGGCGCAGGCAGTCCCGCTGCCGGCCAAGGCACAGCCGCGCGATGCCGTGGCCGGGCTGCCGGCGTACGCGGTCGACGGTGAAGTGGTCCACTTCGACTTCCGGGGCAGCGCCCGCGACAAGGCGGAGTCGACGGACCATCCGGGTACCCCGAACACCCTCCAGGGCGGGCCGGACGGCTACCACCACAACGGTGCCTACGCCGACTTCGCCGAGAACTGGTGGATCTGGGGCAACCCGGACGCGGTGCAGGACGGCCGGACGCTGCGCCTGGACGGCAGCAACCAGTACGTCTCCGTGCCGCTGACGCTGCCCACCGACCAGTCGTTCACCGTCTCGAGCTGGGTGCAGGTCACCAAGGGCGGCCAGCCGTACGGGGTGATCTCGCAGGACGGCGGCCGGGTCTCGGGCTTCTTCCTGAAGCTGAACCCGGACGGCAAGCCGGAGTTCGGCATGCCGCGCGCCGACGACGAGAAGGCGGGCTGGGACACGGTCGTCGGCAAGGACCTGGTGACGCCGTTCCAGCAAGGCGTCATGAAGCCGGACTGGACGCACCTGACGGGTGTGTTCGACGCGCAGGCGCACGAGGTCCGGCTGTACGTCAACGGCGTCCTCGTGGGCCGCGCGCCGCACACCGCCACCTGGAAGGCGGCCGGCCAGGTCGAGCTCGGCCGTGACCTGTGGGCGGGCAAGGCCGGCGACTACCTGCCCGGTGGCATGGCGAACGTGCGGATCTGGCAGCGGCCGCTGGCCGACGCCGAGGTCGCGAACGTCGCCGTCCCGGACGCGGTGGTCCGTGACGACCGCTGCAAGCTGGGCAACTGGCTGCACGCGGGCGGCCCGAAGGCCAAGGGGCTGATCGCCCAGGCGCTGAACGGCACGGGCTCCGACATCGTCTGGAACTCCCTGAACGTGTTCGGGCTCGGCCCGGTCCCCCAGGCCATGGGGCAGGACGAGACCGACCAGCGGGCGGCGAACAACGCCCAGAACGACCGCGTCCAGGCCTGGTCGGCCGCCGCCGCGCCGTTCCGTGAGGACATCCTCCGTAACGGGGGATCCGCAACCCTCCAGAGCGCGCCCGACCTCGCGGGCCCGGTGCAGAAGTTCCTGCTGGAGGACGTCAAGCCGGACTGGAACGGCCCGTCGGTGCCGAAGCCGGGCAAGGCCGCACTCGACACGGCCAAGGCGCTCTTCGACAAGCTCGCCGACAACCCGTACCACATGTTGGGGGTCGGCAACGGGAAGGTCTGGACCCGCGACGCCCTGGACTCGCTCTCCTCCTACCAGATCGCCCGGTTCATCAAGTTCGGCGGATTCCCGACCACCGCTCCGGCCAAGGACTCGGTCGAGTTCCGCACCGAGGTCGAGGACCTCAAGGTGCAGTGGGCCGCCTGCGACGGCAGCAACCCGCCGGACCCGAACGGCGTGTTCGGTGACGTGACGGCCACCGCTGACACCGAGTGGCAGGCGGAGCTGGCGGCCCAGGCCAAGCAGCGCGCGGACATTGCCGCTGCGGACATCCAGGCGTACCAGGATGTCCGTACCGCCTCGAACGCGATGATCGATGCCCAGGGCCAGGCATACGTCATCAGCCAGCTGCTGGCCTTCCAGAAATACTGGGCCGGCCAGCCGAAGAGCGGCATGTTCTACCCGAAGCCGGAGAAGTTCACCCAGGCCACCGCCGCGATGGCGACCGCCAAGAAGGCGATCACCGGTCAGCTGGCGGTCGCCCAGAAGGCCGCGGCCTCGGCCAAGGCGCAGGCGGACAAGGCGACCGCCGCCGAGGCGGACGCGGGCAAGATCGCGCTCGCCAACGGCACGCCGTACGGCCGTGGGCTGGCCTACGCACTGCAGTCGGCGCAGGTCACCAAGGCTTCGGCTGCCGCCGCGCAGTCCGCCGCCAAGGCGATCGAGACCACGCAGAACACCGCCTCGGCGACCCAGGCCGACTCCAAGGCCCTGTACGCCCTCGGCGACGCCCAGACCCACGCCGCCCAGGCCGAGTTCCAGCGCGCGGCCGCGCAGGAGGCGGCCGACCAGGCGCACAACGCCGCCGTCGCAGCCGCCAACCAGGCGGACCAGGCCAAGCAGGCCGCCGCCCGCGCCAAGGCCGACCGCGAGCAGGCCCAGCAGGCCGAGGCCACCGCCAAGGCGGCTGCGGCCGATGCCCACCAGCAGCGGCAGATCGCCGACCAGGAGCAGGCCAACGCCGCTGCGGCGCGGGCGAAGGCGGACGCCGAGCGGGCCAAGGCCGCCGACGCGGAGGCGCAGGCCAAGCAGCAGCAGGCGGCGGCCGACGCCGCGTTGGGCGCGGCCCAGACAGCCGGCGCCACTGCGACGGCGAAGGAGGCCGCAGCCGAGGAGGCGGAGAGCAACGCCGCCATCGCGCGCGATGCGGCCGTCACGGCGGAGCAGAACCGGGATGCCGCGACCTCACGGCAGAAGGCGCTGGAGGCCGCTGCGGCAGCGGCCCAGGGCACCGCCGACGCGCAGGAGACCCGCCAGGCGGCGAACGACGCGAAAACGGCCGCCGACCAGGCCGGTACCGCCGCTGCGGGTGCCCGGAGCTCGGCCGACCAGGCGGGTCAGGACGCAATAGCCGCGCGTTCCGCCGCCACCGAGGCCGCAGGCGCAGCCGCCCGGGCGCAAGCCGCTGCCGACAAGGCCGGCTCCGACGCGGCCACCACCAGCGCAGCTGCGGCGACCGCTCACTCAGCCGCTGCCGATGCCATCGCTGCATCCGGCCAGGCAGCCCAGAACGCTGCGAACGCCAACCAGCAGGCGCACGTCGCGGCCGCCGCGACCGTGAAGGCGCGTCAGGCCGCCCAGGCCACCCGCATCGCGGCGGACAGCACCACCGCCGACAGTGCCCGGGCCGCCGGCCAGGCGTACGCGTCCGCGCTGTTCGCCTCCGCCGCCCGCGATGCGGCGGGCGCAGCGATCGCTGCGGGCAACACCGCGATCGCGCTCGGCACGCCGTTCCGGCAGACCGACAGCGCGGCGGGTCTCGCGGTGCTGATCGGCCAGGCCGGCAAGTCGCTGGCCCAGCAGCAGGCGGACGCCGCCAAGGCCCGCTCGGACGAGGCGGCCAAGGCCGCCAAGGACGCCGCCGCGCTCGCCGCGAAGGCGAACGCGGACGCCAAGGCCGCCGCCCAGTTCGCGGCCCAGGCGGCGGCGGACACCGTCAACGCCTTCACCTCCGTCCAGCAGGCCCGGGACTACGCCGCCCAGGCCGCCACCGAGGCCGCCGGCGCCAAGACGGCCGAGGCCGACACCGCCGAGTACGACCGTCAGGCCAACCTCGACGCCCTGGCCGCCACCGGTTCCTCAGCCCAGGCCCAGACCGACGCCACCGCCGCCAACTCGGCAGCCACTGCCGCCGAACAGAACGCGGCCGCCGCCCGCCAGGCGGCCACCGCCGCCGAGAACGCCGCGGGCACCGCCCGTGGCATCGCCACCCAGTCCGACCTGGACGCCACCGCCGCCGAGAAGGCCGCCGCCAACGCGCAGACCAGCGCCCAGCAGGCCAACCAGGCGGCGACCGACGCGGAGGCACAGGAGCGCGCCGACCTCGAAGCGGCCATGGAGGCCCAGCGGACTGCCCAGGCCGCCGACCCGGCCACCAGCGCCGGAACCGATCTCTCCGGCGATGACGAGAAGCTCCTGCTGGCCCAGTGCGGCCAGTCCTGCGTGGACGACTTCCGCAACGCTCGGGCCACCGCCGGGCAGGACATCCTCGACTGGGTGAAGCAGAACGGCGGGCAGATCCTGCTCGACGTACTCGGCGTCACGGATGCCAAGAAGTGCTTCACCTCGGGTGACGTCGAGAGCTGCCTGTGGACAGCGCTCAACGTCGCCAGCCTGGTCGCCGTGGTCGGCAAGGCTCCCGCCGTCAGCAAGGCCGTCATCCGGATCAGCGAGGGCATCGGCAAGTTCTTCGAGGAGGCCGAGGCCGCCAAGCGCACGCTCGACCGGCTGCGCAAGCTCGTCGAGGAGGCCAAGGAAGGCAAGACCGCAGTGTCTTGCCTGGTCAGCGCCGCAGGTCTGGCCGTCCCTGCTGCTCAGCTCACTGTCCGTCATGCTGCGGCTGCACACGTGGCTCCCCGGGCCGGCAAGCCGCTGTGCATGACGTCGGTGATCGGTGAGGACTCCCTCCTGAAGAAGGCGGCGGAGGAAGCCGGCAACAACCAGCAGGCCCAGCGTGACATCGACAACATGTTCGCCCAGCTGATGGAGGGCAACATGAACCCGGGCATGGAGAACAAGGCGCTCAAGGGCACCGACATCTCCTACGCGCGGGCGAGGAACGGCGGCCGGCTCTTCTTCCGCAACGTCAACGGTACGATCCAGATCGTCGGCAAGGCCGACAAGGGGAACGAACCGAAGGTCATAGCTAGGTTGCTGAAGCTCTATGGAAAGTAGTCCTTTCAAGATCATCAAGACGCCGCGCTTCCGCGTCCAGTTCATCCTGGGGGCCGACGACGATCCACTCACCGTGGAGAACATCGATGCGGTGGTGACCGCCCCGGACAAGACCCGGTGGAGCGTCACTTTCCTGACGCTGGGCGAGATCTCCCGGATCATGGACCGCTGGGTCGGCACGGGGGAGGCTCTCGGGGGTCACTTCTTCCAGTGCCCGGACCTCGTGATCGTGCGCGAGGGCGGCCTGGACGCCATGGTGAAGGCCCTTGAGGGCATCTTCGACGAAGGCGGCCCCGAAGGGGTACTCCCCAGGCTCAACTGATCGCCCGGCAGCAGGCCACCACCTGCTGCCGGGGACGGGCACCCGAAAAACACCGGAGGGCCTGGGCAGGCACAGCAGTGCCTGCCCAGGCCCTCTTGCGGTCCTCAGCTCGCCGCGAAGGCGGACCGTACCGCCTCCAGGGCGTCCTCCGGCGTCGGGGCGATCTCGTCGTGGCCGGTGTAGCCGTCGTCCTCGCCGGGGTCGACCGTCCAGCCGTAGCCGCTGACGGGGAGGAGCCGCCGCCGAAGGCATAGCCGCGCCACGGCGTGGTCGGCGCCTCCACGGTGCCGACCACGATGCGGTGACGCCTGTCAGGTGCGGTTCTTCGGCGGCCAGGTGACCTCATGCGCAGGCGGCCCAGCTGGATGGTCACCAGCCCCGAGCCCACCACTCCGGGAGGTGCGGACGCTCCGCCCCGAGAGTGCTGTCGTTCCCGTGGCCCGGGTAGATCCAGGTCTCGTCCGGCAGGGTGAAGACCTTGGCTTCCAGCCCGTCCATCAGAGACTTGAAGTCGTCCGGTTGTGTTGTCCTTCCGGGACCGCCCGGGAAGAGGCAGTCGCCGGTGAAGAGGTGCGGGTGGCCCTGCGGGTCGTCGTAGGTCAGCACGATCGCGCCGGGGGTGTGGCCCACCAGGTGGCGGACCGTCAGCTCGACGTGGCCGACCCGGAGGGTGTCGCCGTCGTCCAGCGGGAGGCCGGTCGGGACGTCGATGCCCTCGGCGTCGATCCGGCCGGCCGCCGTCCGGGCGCCGGTGGCGGCCACCACCTCCGCCAGCGCACCCCAGTGGTCGTGGTGCCGGTGCGTGGTGACCACCGTGGCCAGCCGGTCGCCGACGGTCTCCAGCAGGACGGGGGCGTCGGCGGCCGCGTCGATCAGCAGCTGCTCGTCGGTGGCGCGGCAGCGCAGCAGGTAGGCGTTGTTGTCGTACGGGCCCAGCGCGACCTTGGTGATGATCAGGTGGGCGAGCTCGCGTACGTCCGGCGGACCGCCGACCTTGACCGCTCCGTGGTACGTCATCGGGCCGTTGCTCCTCGGTAGTCGTGAACATCCGTCAGGTGCATCATCGCGTGCTCAGCCCATCGCGGGAAGCTTCGGCAGGGCGGACCGGACGTCCGTCAGCTGCTCACCGCCCCGGTGGACCCGGAGCCCGTCGCCTTCGGAGCGCCCGGAGAGCCAGGCGGTCAGCGCCCGGACCGGGCCCTCGACCGTCAGCTCGGGCTCCGCGTCCGCCGGCCCGAGCGGGAGCCGGGGGCCGAGGTCGGTGGTGACCAGCAGGGTCGGCGGCAGGCCGTCGAGGGCCCTGAAGTGCTCGGCGAGGCGGAGGAACTCGGCGGCGGCGAAGTCGTGCGGCCAGTCGGCCGGGGTGTAGCCGAGGGCGAGGTCGACGTGGTGGTACTCGACCTCCATCACCCGCTTCCACGGGATCTCGTGGGCGGGGAAGAGATAGCCGGTGCGGTGCCGGACCTGGGCGCTCCAGGCCCGGTCCGGCAGCTTGGCGGCGGCTTCGGCGAGGCGGGCGGCGCTGGCCCGGAGGTCCTCGAACTGTTCGCCGATCGGGCGGTCGGCGCCGTCCTCGATGTCCTGGTCGCGGGCCTCCAGGCTGCGGTACTGCGGGATCTCCCGGCCGGTCCGGGCGCCGTCCAGCAGGTTGACCAGCGAGTCGGCGTTCCGGGCGAGGTGGGTCAGCACGTGGCCGCGGCTCCAGCCGGGCAGTGCGGAGGGTTCCATGACGGCCGACTGGTGCAGCGCGTCGGCGGTGCCGAGCAGGCGCTCGGTGGATTCGGCCAGATCGCGGAGCGTGCGGGCGGCGGTCTCGGCGTCGGACGGTTCGGACATCGGGTCTGGCCTCCGAATGGCGTGGAGTGGGCGTTTCCGGTAAGGGTCCGTGCTCGTTGAAGAACGGGCACTCGTCAGTGACGCTACCGCTGGACGAGGCGCTGAGCAGGGGTTTTCCGAGCGGCCGTGAGAGCCGATACCGCCGCCGTTCGCTCGTTCGGGTGAACCCGGCCGGACAGGCTCGATATTCGAACGCATGAGCTAGTAGGCTGGCGGGCGCACACTGGAAGAATTCACCCGACTGTGCTCGTTGGTCCCTGCAGAGGGAGCATGGAGCCTCTCTCAGCCACCTCCCCGGAGAAAGGCGCCAGAAGCAGTGGCAGACCGCCTCATCGTCCGCGGTGCTCGCGAGCACAACCTGAAGAACGTCTCGCTCGACCTGCCGCGGGATTCCCTGATCGTCTTCACGGGCCTCTCCGGGTCCGGCAAGTCCTCGCTGGCCTTCGACACCATCTTCGCCGAGGGCCAACGGCGGTACGTCGAGTCGCTGTCCTCGTACGCCCGGCAGTTCCTGGGCCAGATGGACAAGCCCGACGTCGACTTCATCGAGGGTCTCTCGCCCGCCGTCTCGATCGACCAGAAGTCCACCAACCGGAACCCGCGTTCGACGGTCGGCACCATCACCGAGGTGTACGACTACCTCCGCCTGCTGTTCGCCCGGATCGGCAAGCCGCACTGCCCGCACTGCTCCCGGCCGATCGCCAAGCAGTCCCCGCAGGCCATCGTCGACCGGGTCCTGAAGCTGGACGAGGGCACCCGCTTCCAGGTGCTCAGCCCGGTGGTGCGCGAGCGCAAGGGCGAGTTCGTCGACCTGTTCGCCGACCTCCAGTCCAAGGGGTACGCCCGGGCCCGGGTGGACGGGCAGACCGTCCAGCTCGCCGAGCCGCCCGCGCTGAAGAAGCAGGAGAAGCACACCATCGAGGTGGTCATCGACCGCCTCACGGTGAAGAGCAGCGCCAAGCGCCGCCTGACCGACTCGGTGGAGACGGCCCTCAAGCTGGCCGGCGGCATGGTGGTGCTCGACTTCGTCGACCTCCCCGAGGACGACCCCGAGCGCGAGCGGATGTACTCCGAGCACCTGTACTGCCCGTACGACGACGTGTCCTTCGAGGAGCTGGAGCCGCGCTCGTTCTCCTTCAACTCGCCGTTCGGCGCCTGCCCGGAGTGCTCGGGCCTCGGCAACCGGATGGAGGTCGACGCCGAGCTGGTGATCCCGGACGAGGAGAAGTCGCTCGACGAGGGCGCCATCCACCCGTGGTCGCAGGGCCACACCAAGGAGTACTTCCAGCGCCTGGTCGACGCGCTCGCTGGCGAGCTGGGCTTCCGTACCGACATCCCCTGGGCCGGCCTGCCCGCGCGTGCCCGCAAGGCACTGCTGTACGGGCACAAGACCCAGGTCGAGGTGCGGTACAACAACCGCTTCGGGCGCGAGCGCTCGTACAGCATGGCCTTCGAGGGCGCGATCCCGTTCGTCACCCGCCGCCACTCCGAGGCGGAGAGCGACAGCAGCCGGGAGCGCTTCGAGGGCTACATGCGCGAGGTCCCGTGCCCGAGCTGCCAGGGCACCCGGCTCAAGCCGGTGATCCTCGCGGTGACGGTCCAGGACAAGTCGATCGCCGATGTCGCGGCGATGTCGATCAGCGACTGCTCCGAGTTCCTGGGGGCGATGAAGCTGACGGCCCGGGACAAGCAGATCGCCGAGCGGGTGCTCAAGGAGGTCAACGAGCGGCTGCGCTTCCTGGTCGACGTGGGCCTCGACTACCTCTCGCTGAACCGCGCCGCGGGCACCCTCTCCGGCGGCGAGGCCCAGCGCATCCGGCTGGCCACCCAGATCGGCTCCGGCCTGGTCGGTGTGCTGTACGTGCTGGACGAGCCGTCGATCGGCCTGCACCAGCGCGACAACCACCGCCTGATCGAGACGCTGGTCCGGCTGCGGGACATCGGCAACACCCTGATCGTCGTCGAGCACGACGAGGACACCATCAAGATGGCCGACTGGGTGGTCGACATCGGTCCCGGCGCCGGCGAGCACGGCGGCAGGGTGGTGCACTCCGGTTCGCTCAAGGAGCTGCTGGCCAACGAGGAGTCGCTGACCGGGCAGTACCTGTCCGGCAAGCGTTCGATCCCGACACCGGCCGTCCGCCGCCCGCGTGACAAGAAGCGGCAGATCACGGTGCACGGCGCCCGCGAGCACAACCTCCAGGACGTCACGGTCGGCTTCCCGCTCGGGACGTTCACCGCGATCACCGGGGTCTCCGGCTCGGGCAAGTCGACCCTGGTCAACGACATCCTCTACACCCACCTCGCCCGGGAGCTGAACGGCGCGCGCAGCGTCCCCGGGCGGCACACCCGGATCACCGGCACCGACCTGGTCGACAAGGTGGTGCACGTCGACCAGTCGCCGATCGGCCGCACCCCGCGCTCCAACCCGGCCACCTACACCGGTGTGTTCGACCATGTCCGGCGGCTCTTCGCGGAGACCCAGGAGGCGAAGGTCCGGGGCTACCTGCCCGGCCGCTTCTCCTTCAACGTCAAGGGCGGCCGCTGCGAGAACTGCTCCGGTGACGGCACCATCAAGATCGAGATGAACTTCCTGCCGGACGTCTACGTCCCGTGCGAGGTCTGCCACGGCGCCCGCTACAACCGGGAGACGCTGGAGGTCCACTACAAGGGCAAGTCCATCGCCGACGTGCTGGACATGCCGATCGAGGAGGGCCTGCACTTCTTCGAGGCCGTCCCGCCGATCGCCCGCCACCTGCGCACGCTCAACGACGTCGGCCTCGGCTACGTCCGGCTCGGCCAGTCCGCGCCGACGCTCTCCGGCGGCGAGGCGCAGCGCGTCAAGCTCGCCTCCGAGCTGCAGAAGCGCTCCACCGGGCGGACGGTCTACGTGCTCGACGAGCCCACCACGGGCCTGCACTTCGAGGACATCAGCAAGCTGATCAAGGTGCTCGACGGGCTGGTCGAGAAGGGCAACACGGTCATCGTCATCGAGCACAACCTCGACGTCATCAAGACCGCCGACTGGATCGTCGACATGGGCCCCGAGGGCGGCAGCGGCGGCGGCCTGGTGGTCGCCGAGGGCACGCCCGAGGAGATCGCGGCCGTCTCCACCAGCCACACCGGCAAGTTCCTCCGCGACATCCTGGCCGGCCGTGACCTGGACGGCCTGGACGGCGCGGACGGCGCCGCGGCACCGGTCAAGGTCGTGGCCCCCCGCAAGCGGGCTGCCGCCAGGAAGAAGTAGCAGGGGTCACCCCACAGGGGCGTGCGGGTCGTCTCCCGGCCGAAAAGGCCGGGAGACGACCCGCACGCCCCTGTGCGTGATCGGCCGTCCGCAGCGGACGCCTCATGGTCCGGGCATAGACTTCCGCCGATCCTGACCGCGTCCCCAGGGAGTCGACACCGATGTCCGAGGCCACCGAGAGCCCCGTCACCACCCGCCGCACGCTGCTCTGCGGCGCCGCCGCCGTGCTCGCCGCCGCCGGCGGCACCGTCGCGGTGACCGGCTGCTCCTCCTCCGCGTCCTCCTCCTCAGGCCCGGCCCAGTCGGCGGGCCCGGTCGACGTCGGCCCGGCCACCGCGGTGCCGGTCGGCGGCGGCAAGGTGTTCCGCGACCAGAAGATCGTGGTGACGCAGCCGACGGCCGGTCAGTACAAGGCGTTCAGCGCCCGCTGCACCCACGCGGGCTGCATCGTGGACCAGGTCCAGAACGCGCAGATCCAGTGCCCCTGCCACGGCAGCCGGTTCGCCATCGCGGACGGCTCCGTCCAGGACGGTCCGGCCCCCAGCCCGCTCCCCGAGTACAAGGTCGCCGTCCAGAACGGGAACCTCCAGGTCACCACGGCCTGACCCGCCGCTCCCCGCAGCCGTCCGGCCGGACGGCCGGGGCCGGGGCCGAGGGGGCCGGGACGCGAGGCGTCACCCCCTTCGGCCCCGCTCAAGGTCTCAGTACCACCGCTGGTAGGACTGGTAGTTGCAGGGGAACGAGCGCAGCCCGTAGGCGCCGCTGTCGTCGATGCACCGCCCGGTGTTCTGGTTCTGCAGCACCTGGGACCCGTCGCCGTACTGGGCGATGATCTGCCAGTTCTGGTACGACTGGAGGTTGCAGTCGAACGAGCGCAGCCCGTAGGCGAGGCTGTCGTCGATGCACCGCCCGGTGTTCCCGTTCGTCAGGCTGAACCAGCTGCCGAAGTACGTGGCGTACCACGTCTGGTAGTTGAGGCCGTTACAGCTGAAGGCGCGCAGCCCGTAGGCGCCGCTGTCGTCGATGCACCGGCCGGTGTTCTGGTCCTGCAGACTCCCGCCGTAGTAGTTCACGGCCGACGGCCGCACCGTGACGTGGGACTGGCTCGGGGCTGCGGCCTGGGCCGGCCCGGTCAGGCCCATCCCCAGGGCGAGGGCGAGCGGGGCCACCAGGCCCAGGATGCGCGAGGTACGTCGTCCGAGCATGCTGTTCCGTCCTCCGAGGTCGACCGGCGCGCACGAGGGGTGCACGTCGGGAGCGGGGGTGGAGGGCGGCTTCCGCGCTCCACCGACAGGAGTCTGTGCGGGCCCGGGGCCGGACGGCTATGCCGCAGACCCGTCCTGGACGGATCCGGACACGCCCGGACACCCGTGACGGTGACCGCCGTACGGGACGGCTCACGAGGTGTCCGACCGAATCGGTACGGTAGAGCCATGGCCGACCCCTCCACGTACCGCCCGGCACCCGGGGCCATCCCGACCTCGCCCGGTGTCTACAAGTTCCGCGACGCCCACGGGCGGGTCATCTACGTCGGCAAGGCGAAGAGCCTGCGGCCGCGGCTGTCCTCCTACTTCCAGGACATCGCGGGTCTGCACTCCCGGACGGCGACGATGGTCACCACCGCCGCTTCGGTGGAGTGGACGGTGGTGGGCACCGAGGTCGAGGCGCTCCAGCTGGAGTACTCCTGGATCAAGGAGTTCGACCCGCGCTTCAACGTCAAGTACCGCGACGACAAGAGCTACCCGGAGCTCGCCGTCACCCTGAACGAGGAGTTCCCGCGGGTCCAGGTGATGCGCGGCGCGCACAAGAAGGGCGTGCGCTACTTCGGGCCGTACGGGCACGCCTGGGCGATCCGCGAGACGGTCGACCTGATGCTGCGGGTCTTCCCCGTCCGGACGTGCTCCAACGGCGTGTTCAAGCGGGCGAAGCAGGTCGGCCGGCCGTGCCTGCTCGGGTACATCGGCAAGTGCGCCGCGCCCTGCGTCGGCAAGATCTCGCAGGCCGAACACGCCGAGCTGGCGGAGGAGTTCTGCGACTTCATGGCCGGCCGCACCGGCGGCTACCTGCGCCGGCTGGAGCAGCAGATGAAGGAGGCCGCCGCCGCCATGGAGTACGAGCGGGCGGCCCGGCTGCGCGACGACATGGCGGCACTGACCCGCGCGATGGAGAAGAACGCGGTGGTGCTCGGCGACGGCACCGACGCCGACCTCCTCGCCGTCGCCGAGGACGAGCTCGAAGCCGCCGTGCAGATCTTCCACGTGCGCGGCGGCCGGGTCCGCGGCCAGCGCGGCTGGGTCACCGACAAGGTCGAGGACATCGACACCCCGGCGCTGGTCGAGCACGCGCTCCAGCAGCTCTACGGCGGCGGCACCGAGTCCGTCCCGCGCGAGGTGCTCGTCCCCGCGCTGCCGGAGCCGGCCGGCCCCGTCCAGGAGTGGCTGACGGGCCTGCGGGGCTCGCAGGTCGACCTGCGGGTGCCGCAGCGCGGCGACAAGAAGGACCTGATGATCACCGTCCAGCGCAACGCCCAGCAGGGCCTGGCGCTGCACAAGACCAAGCGTGCCTCCGACCTGACGACCCGCAGCCGGGCCCTCCAGGAGATCGCCGAAGCGCTGGAGCTGGACAGCGTCCCGCTGCGGATCGAGTGCTTCGACATCTCGCACCTGCAGGGCGAGGACGTGGTCGCCTCGATGGTGGTCTTCGAGGACGGCCTGGCCCGCAAGAGCGAGTACCGCCGCTTCCAGATCAAGGGCTTCGAGGGGCAGGACGACGTCCGCTCGATGCACGAGGTGGTCGGCCGCCGCTTCCGCCGCTACCTCCGCGAGCGCGAGCAGACCGGCGAGTGGGCCGTCCCCGAGGAGGAGGACGGCCCGCAGGAGACGACCGCGAACGGCCCGGTGGACCCGGAGACGGGCCGCCCGCGCCGCTTCGCCTACCCGCCGCAGCTGCTGGTGGTCGACGGCGGGCAGCCGCAGGTCGCCGCCGCGAAGCGCGCCCTGGACGAGCTGGGCATCGACGACATCGCGCTCTGCGGCCTGGCCAAGCGGTTGGAGGAGGTCTGGCTGCCCGGCCAGGACGACCCGGTGGTGCTGCCCCGCTCCAGTGAGGGCCTCTACCTGCTCCAGCGCGTCCGGGACGAGGCGCACCGCTTCGCCATCACCTACCAGCGTGCCAAGCGCGGCAAGCGCTTCACGGCGGGGGAGCTGGACTCCGTCCCCGGCCTCGGCGAGACTCGCCGGCAGGCGCTGCTCAAGCACTTCGGCTCGCTGAAGAAGCTCCGGGCCGCCACGGTGGACCAGCTCTGCGAGGTCCCGGGGATCGGCCGCCGGACGGCGGAGACTGTTGCGGCAGCGTTGGCCTCCCGTCCACCGGCCGCACCTGCGGTGAACACCGCGACCGGCGAGATCATTGACGACAGCGCCGACACGGGCACTGCCGGGCCGGTGACCAGCCGGCCGCCGGACCGCGAGGCACCGACCGACCACACGACGCACCTTACGGAGACGCCATGACGGTCGACGCCGCCCGTCGGCCCCCGCGCCCCGTCCCCACCCTCGCGGGTGGCCCGGGGACGCGGGGCGCCACCATGCGCGTTCTCCCCAGCAGAACCACGGAGAGCGGGGAACCGAAGTGACAGTGTCCGACGATGGGGTCAGCTCCAGGCCGGAGGCCGGGGGAGAGACCGCCCCCGAGCTGGTGATCATCTCCGGCATGTCCGGAGCAGGCCGCAGCACCGCGGCGAAGTGCCTGGAGGACCTGGGCTGGTTCGTGGTGGACAACCTGCCGCCCGCCCTGATCCCCACCATGGTCGACCTCGGCGCCCGCTCGCAGGGCGCGGTGCCCAGGATCGGCGTGGTGGTGGACGTCCGGGGGCGCAAGTTCTTCGACGACCTGCTGACCTCGCTGGAGGAGTTGGAGAAGCGCGGCATCCGGCTCCGGGTGGTCTTCCTGGAGTCCTCGGACGACGCCCTGGTCCGCCGTTTCGAGAGCGTCCGCCGCCCGCACCCGCTGCAGGCCGACGGCCGGATCGTGGACGGCATCGAGCGCGAGCGGGACCTGCTGCGCGAGCTGCGCGGCGAGGCCGACCTGGTGATCGACACCTCCGACCTCAACGTGCACCAGCTGCGCGCCAAGCTGGACGCCCAGTTCGCCGACCACGACGAGCCCGAGCTGCGGGCCACCGTGATGTCCTTCGGCTTCAAGTACGGCCTGCCGGTCGACGCCGACCTGGTGGTGGACTGCCGCTTCCTGCCCAACCCGCACTGGGTCCCCGAGCTGCGCGCCCGCACCGGCACCGACAGCGACGTCGCGGACTACGTCTTCCAGCAGCCCGGTGCCAATGAGTTCCTGGACGGTTACGCCGAGTTGCTCAAGATCGTCGCGGAGGGCTACCGGCGGGAGGGCAAGCGTTACATGACACTTGCCGTAGGCTGCACCGGTGGCAAGCACCGCAGCGTCGCCATGTCGGAGCGGCTGACGAAGCGTCTGGTCGCGGACGGCGTCGAGACGGTGCTGGTCCACCGCGACATGGGCCGGGAATGACCGGCCCCGGGCCGGCCGGCGGCCGGCCCGGACCGACCGGTCCGATCGGCCGGCGGTGACCGGCCGGGAGTGACACAAGCGCCCCGCCCGGCGCTCACAGGGTATGAAACAGGAACGTGGGGTCGGTGTGACGGGATACTCGGCGGCGCGGCAGTTCCAGCACAAGACTGCCGAGGTCGGTCCGAGGGCCGCCGCCGCACCGAGACCACGACCCGGCGCGCCCAGGCCCCACCGGGTACGGGTGGCCGCGCTGGGAGGCGGACAGGGGCTGTCCGCCTCGCTCTCCGCGCTGCGCCGGCTCACCACGGAGATCACCGCCGTGGTCACCGTCGCCGACGACGGCGGCTCCAGCGGACGCCTGCGCACCGAGCTCGGCGTGCTGCCGCCGGGCGACCTGCGCAAGGCGCTGGCCGCGCTCTGCGGCGACGACGACTGGGGCCGTACCTGGTCCGAGGTGATCCAGCAGCGCTTCAGCGGCAACGGCGAGCTGCACGGCCACGCCGTCGGCAACCTGCTGATCGTCGCCCTCTGGGAGAAGCTCGGCGACCCGGTGGCCGCCCTGGACTGGGTCGCCCGCCTGCTCAACGTGCAGGGCCGGGTGCTGCCGATGTCGGCCGTGCCGCTGGACATCGAGGCCGAGGTGCGCGGGCACGACCCGGCCCACCCGTGCGAGCTCTCCGCCGTCCGGGGCCAGGCGAGCGTCGCCGTGACCCCCGGGACGGTCCAGTCGATCCGGCTGCTCCCCGAGCAGCCGCCCGCCGTCCCGGAGGCCGTCGCGGCCGTCCTGGAGGCCGACTGGGTGGTGCTGGGGCCCGGTTCCTGGTTCACCAGCGTGGTCCCGCACCTGCTGGTACCCGACCTGGCCAAGGCGCTCTCCGCGACCCGGGCCCGTCGGCTGCTCACCCTCAATCTGGCCCCGCAGCCCGGTGAGACCGAGGGCTTCACCCCTCAGCGCCACCTGGACGTGATCGCCGACCACGCCCCCGACCTGGCCGTTGATGCGATCCTGGTGGACGAGCGGGCGGTCACCGGCGGTGCCTTCGGGGTGGCGGACCTCGCCGGGCTGGAGAAGGCGGCGGCCCGGATGGGAGCCGAACTCGTGCTCGACCGGGTGGCGGCGGCCGACGGGACGCCGCGACACGACCCGGAGCTCTTGGCGGCTGCGTACGACCGGATTTTCCGGACACATGGAAGGATCGGCCCATGGCGATGACGGCAGCGGTGAAGGACGAAATCAGCCGGCTCCCCGTCACCCGGGCCTGCTGCCGCAAGGCGGAGGTTTCGGCGATCCTGCGATTCGCGGGCGGGCTGCACATTGTGAGCGGCCGCATCGTGATCGAGGCGGAGCTGGACACCGGCATTGCGGCGCGGCGGCTGCGCAAGGACCTGCTGGAGATCTTCGGGCACTCCTCGGATCTGGTGGTGATGGCCCCCGGCGGCCTGCGACGCGGCAGCCGGTACGTGGTGCGGGTGGTGAAGGACGGCGAATTGCTGGCCCGGCAGACCGGGCTGGTCGACGGCAGGGGACGGCCGATCCGGGGCCTGCCCCCGGCGGTGGTCTCGGGCGCGACCTGCGACGCGGAGGCGGCCTGGCGCGGCGCCTTCCTGGCGCACGGCTCGCTCACCGAGCCCGGCAGGTCCTCCTCCCTGGAGATCACCTGCCCCGGCTCCGAGGCGGCGCTGGCCCTGGTGGGCGCGGCGCGGCGGCTCGGTATCCCGGCCAAGGCGCGCGAGGTGCGCGGAGTGGACCGGGTGGTGATCCGGGACGGTGACGCGATCGGCGCACTGCTGACCCGGCTCGGCGCGCACGAGTCGGTGCTCGCCTGGGAGGAGCGCCGGATGCGGCGCGAGGTCCGGGCCACCGCCAACCGGCTGGCCAACTTCGACGACGCGAACCTGCGCCGCTCGGCCCGCGCGGCGGTCGCGGCCGGCGCCCGGGTGCAGCGGGCGCTGGAGATCCTCGGCGAGGAGGTGCCCGAGCACCTGGCGGCAGCGGGCCAGCTCCGGATGCAGCACAAGCAGGCCTCGCTGGAGGAGCTGGGCGCGCTCGCCGACCCGCCGCTGACCAAGGACGCGGTGGCCGGGCGGATCCGCCGGCTGCTGGCGATGGCGGACAAGCGGGCGAGCGAGCTGGGCCTGCCGAGCACCGAGGCCAACCTGACCGACGAGATGGCGCTCAGCTGACGCCGGATCACTTTTCGAGCGGCCGGTGTCCCGTTCCGGGGCACCGGCCGCCGCGTATCCAAACCTCCACGTGTCCGAAGTCACCCGCTGGGCTCTGGACATCCGCGCCGGAGAGGCGGTGTGCCCCGCCGACCCGCAGGAGGGTAGGGTCATGGGTGGTCGGGGACATCCCATTTCCACCCCGTCGGCATAGTTCCGGCGTACCTAAAGGAGATCGGTTTCGTGACGATCCGGGTAGGCATCAACGGATTCGGCCGCATTGGCCGCAACTTCTTCCGCGCGGTTCGGGCCCAGGGCGCGGACATCGAGATCGTCGGTGTCAACGACCTGACCGACACCAAGACCCTGGCGCACCTGCTCAAGTACGACTCGATCCTGGGCACCCTGCAGGCCGAGGTCAGCCACACCGCCGACAGCATCACCGTCGACGGCAGGACCTTCAAGGTCATCGCCGAGCGCGACCCGGCCAACCTCCCCTGGGGCGAGCTCGGTGTCGACATCGTGATCGAGTCCACCGGCATCTTCACCAAGGCCGACGCTGCAAAGAAGCACGTCACCGCTGGTGCCAAGAAGGTCATCATCTCCGCCCCGGCCACCGACGAAGACGTCACCATCGTCATGGGTGTCAACGACGACAAGTACGACGCGGCCAAGCACACCGTCATCTCCAACGCCTCCTGCACCACGAACTGCGTGGCGCCGATGGCCAAGGTCCTGCTGGAGAACTTCGGCATCGTCAAGGGTCTGATGACCACGGTGCACGCGTTCACCAACGACCAGGTCACCCTGGACTTCCCGCACAAGGACCTGCGCCGTGCGCGCGCCGCGTCGCTGAACATCATCCCGACCTCGACCGGTGCCGCCAAGGCCACCGCCCTGGTCATCCCGGAGCTCAAGGGCAAGCTGGACGGCACCTCGCTGCGCGTCCCGGTCCCGACCGGCTCCATCACCGACCTGGTCGTCACCCTTGAGCGTGACGTCACGGTCGAGGAGGTCAACGCGGCCTTCCAGAAGGCCTCCGAGAGCTCCCTCAAGGGCATCCTGCAGTACACCGAGGACCCGATCGTCTCCTCCGACATCGTGAACTCGCCGTTCTCCACGATCTTCGACTCCCTGATGACCATGGTCCAGGGCAACCAGGTCAAGATCTTCGGCTGGTACGACAACGAGTGGGGTTACTCCAACCGCCTCGTCAACCTGACCTCCCTCGTCGGCGGCCAGCTCTGACGCAGCGAGAGCTGACGTGATGTAAGAGGCGGGGCCCGAAGGCGTAGTCCAGCCTCCGGGCCCTTCCTCTGCGGTTCCCCCTGCTCCTCCCGGCGACCCATCGCCGTGTTGCCACCTCGCGACCTTCTCCCAGGAGACCCGAAGACCGTGAAGACCATCGAAGACCTCGACGTAGCCGGCAAGCGCGTGTTCGTCCGCGCCGACCTCAACGTGCCGCTGTCGGACGGCAGGATCACCGACGACGGCCGGATCCGCGCCGTCGCCCCGACCATCGCCAAGCTGCTGCAGGCCGGCGCCAAGGTGATCGTCGCCTCGCACCTGGGCCGTCCCAAGGGCGAGCCCGACCCGCAGTTCTCGCTCGCCCCCGTCGCCGTCCGCCTCGGCGAGGTGCTCGGCACGTCCGTCGCCTTCGCGGCCGACACCGTGGGCGACAGCGCGAAGGCCACCGTCGCCGCCCTGGCCGACGGCGAGGTCACGCTGCTGGAGAACCTGCGCTTCAACGCCGGCGAGACCGCGAAGGACGACGCCGAGCGCGGCGTCTTCGCCGACCGACTGGCCGAGCTGGCCGACCTCTACGTCGGCGACGGCTTCGGCGCCGTGCACCGTAAGCACGCCTCGGTGTTCGACCTGCCGGCCCGCCTGCCGCACGCCGTCGGCGACCTGATCGCCACCGAGGTGGCCGTGCTCAAGCGGCTCACCGAGGAGGTCGAGCGCCCGTACGTCGTCGTGCTCGGCGGCTCCAAGGTCTCCGACAAGGTCGGCGTGATCGACAACCTGCTGGGCAAGGCCGACCGCATCCTGATCGGCGGCGGCATGGCGTACACCTTCCTGCACGCGCTGGGCCACGAGGTCGGCATCTCGCTGCTGCAGAAGGACCAGGTGCCGGTCGTCCTGGAGTACCTGGAGCGGGCGAAGGCGGGCGGCGTCGAGTTCGTGCTGCCGGTGGACATCGCGATCTCGGCGAGCTTCCCCGACACCAAGACGCACGCCCCGGTCGAGGACTTCGAGGTCGTCGACGCGGACTCGATCCCCGCCGACAAGGAGGGCCTGGACATCGGCCCGAAGACCCGCGAGCTGTTCGCCGCCAAGCTGGCCGACGCGCAGACGGTGTTCTGGAACGGCCCGGTCGGCGTCTTCGAGCACCCGGCCTTCGCCGAGGGCACCAAGGCCGTCGCGGCGGCGCTGCTGGCGAGCGACGCGTTCACCGTGGTCGGCGGCGGCGACTCCGCCGCGGCCGTGCGCATCCTGGGCTTCGACGAGACGAAGTTCGGGCACATCTCGACCGGCGGTGGCGCGAGCCTCGAATACCTGGAGGGCAAGACCCTCCCCGGTCTCGCCGCACTGGAAGGCTGAACATGAGTGACCGTACCCCGCTGATGGCGGGCAACTGGAAGATGAACCTCAACCACCTCGAGGCCATCGCCCACACCCAGAAGCTGGCCTTCGCGCTGGCCGACAAGGACTACGCGGCCGTCGAGGTCGCCGTCCTGCCGCCGTTCACGGACCTGCGCTCGGTGCAGACCCTGGTCGACGGCGACAAGCTGAAGATCAAGTACGGCGCCCAGGACATCTCGGCGCACGACTCCGGTGCCTACACCGGTGAGATCTCCGGCCCGATGCTCGCCAAGCTGAAGTGCACCTACGTGGCCATCGGCCACTCGGAGCGCCGCCAGTACCACGGCGAGAACGAGGAGATCGTCAACGCCAAGGTGAAGGCCGCCTACCGGAACGGCATCCTGCCGATCCTGTGCATCGGCGAGCCGCTGGAGATCCGCAAGGCCGGTACGCACGTCGAGTACACGCTGGCCCAGCTGGACGGCGCGCTCGACGGCGTGCCCGCCTCGGACGCCGAGCAGATCGTGGTCGCGTACGAACCGGTCTGGGCGATCGGCACCGGCGAGGTGGCGACCCCCGAGGACGCCCAGGAGGTCTGCGCCGCGATCCGGGTCCGGCTGGCGGAGCTGTACTCGGCCGAGCTGGCCGAGAAGGTCCGCGTCCTGTACGGCGGTTCGGTCAAGGCGGCCAGCGCGGCCGGCCTGATGGCCAAGCCCGACGTGGACGGCGCGCTGATCGGCGGAGCCGCTCTCGACGCCGACGAGTTCGTCAAGATCGTGCGCTACCGTGACCAGGCAGTAGGCTAACGCCGCCGCAGCAACGTAGGCTTTGGGGCCGGACCGCTTCGGGCGGCCCGGCCCCTTCGCCGAAGATACGAGAGAGTTGGTCCCGCCGTGATGGTTCTCGGGTTTTCGATTGCCCTGATCATCTTTAGTGTGTTGATGATCATCCTGGTGCTGCTGCACAAGGGGAAGGGCGGCGGCCTTTCCGACATGTTCGGCGGTGGCTCGATGTCCGCAGGAGGCGGCTCCGCCGTGGCCGAGCGCAACCTCGACCGCATCACCGTCATCGTCGCCCTGGGCTGGTTCGCCTGCATCGTCACCCTCGGCCTCGTCCTCAAGTACAAGGCCTGAGACCGGGGGCCGTTGATTCGCCGCTGATCTGACGGTGCGTCGCCCGTCTGCTTATCCTGGGTGGGGCGGAGTGTCGGAGGCGGTGGGGACAGATCCTTAACTGCTGCTTACACTAAGACAACTTCGCCACCGTCCGCAGGCCGCGGCCGGGCGGCAATGGATACCGGCCGCCGCCCCTGCCGCGCACGGATACGGGCAGCCCTCATCCGGGCACCGGCCGGGATCGCATCGCACCAGCACGCAGGGAGTCAGACCGTGGCAAGTGGCAACGCCATCCGTGGCAGCAGAGTCGGCGCCGGCCCGATGGGCGAGGCGGAGCGCGGCGAGTCCGCTCCCCGCAGCCGGATCTCCTTCTGGTGCGCCAACAAGCACGAGACGCGCCCCAGCTTCGCCGCCGAGGCCGTCATCCCGGAGACCTGGGACTGCCCGCGCTGCGGCTTCCCGGCCGGCCAGGACGAGGACAACCCCCCGGCCCCCTCGCGCAACGAGCCCTACAAGACCCACCTCGCCTACGTCCGGGAGCGCCGTACCGACGCCGACGGCGAGGCGATCCTCGCGGAGGCGCTGGCCAAGCTGCGCGGCGAGATCTGAGCGGACACGGCAAGGAGAGGGCGTCACCGGACTTCGGTGGCGCCCTTCGGCGTCAGCAGTGACCGGGCGTGGTCGGCCTCCTCGGTGGCGCCGGCCGCCTCGAACGCCGTGACCGCCTGCACCAGGCAGTCCTCGGACAGCTCGGGCCTGGCCTCGCCCAGGGAGAGCAGGGCCAGCCCTTCCTGGTACCCGTCGTCGATCTCCCGGGCGATCGCCCGGCAGTCCAGGTAGCACTCGGCCGCCTCGTCCATCCGTCCGAAGGCCGCGAAGGCCCGGCCGAGGCCGTGCAGGACGGTGGCCTCGCGCAGGTCCCGTCCGCCCCCGGCCATCCGGCGGGCCGCCGCCAGGTAGGCCATCGCCTGGTCGGGCGGGCTGCCGTAGTGGGGGTTCAAGGCCGGCCCGGACGTGTGGAGGACGGTCACCGCGAGGCTGACCAGGGCGGTGATCTGCTCGTCGCGGTCGCGCGCCCGGTCGAGAGCGGCCGTCGCGAAGGCCAGGGCGTCCTTGGCCTTCCCGGTGCCGACGCAGACCTGCGCCAGCCCCGTGAGGATGGCCACCGCGTAGGGCTCCCGCTCGTCCCCGATGTCCATCGCGAGCTGGAGGCAGGCGGCGGCGCCCTCGTGGTTGCCGATCTCGTTCTGGACGGCGGCCATGCCGCACAGCGCCTCGACCTCGGCCGCACGGTGGCCGAGTGCCTGGGCCGAGTCCGCCGAGATCCTGAAGGCGAGGGCCAGGTCCCCGAGCCTGCGACGGAGCTTCAGGTGCTCCGTCAGCAGGTGGGCGAGAGGGTGCGCGTAGTCCGGCAGGCCCTCCGCCAGGGCGAGGTCCGCGGCGGCGAGCAGGTTCGGGCACTCGGCGTCGAGCCAGCGGCGCCGGGCCTGGAGGCCGGGCGGTCCCGGCGGCGCCGATCCGGCGGCTCCGGTCCGGCCGGTGGCCGCGAGCGCACCGGTGACGTAGTGGTCGCACAGGCGCAGGAAGGCGTCGTCGCGATCCTCGGCCGGGCACTCCGCGGCGTACAGGCGCACCAGGTCGTGGAAGCGGTAGCGGCCGTCCACGTCCGCGAGCAGGTGCGCGCGGACCAGGGAACGCAGCAGGCGGTCGGTCGCGCGCTGGGGGAGGCCGGCCAGGGAGGCGGCGGCCGTGGCGTCGGTGTCGGGGCCCGGGTTGACGGCGAGCAGAGCGAACAGCCGGGCCTCCTCCGGTGGGAGCTGACGGTACGAGAGGTCGAAGGCGGCGCGGATGGCGAGGTCGGGACCGGCGTTGAGTTCGCTCAGACGCTCACGGGCGTCGGAGAGGTCGAGGACCAGTCTGGCGGGAGACCGTTCGGCCAGCAGTGCCGCGGCGATGCGCAGGGCGAGCGGGAGGTGGCCGCAGAGGCCGGCGATCTCGGCGGCGTGCGCCGTGTCGGTCCGGGCGAGTTCGGCGAGGAGGGCGACCGCGTCCGCCTCGGCGAGGACGTCCACCTCGATGTGAGGGAGGTTCAGCATCCGGTCGACGAGCCGGTGGCGGCTGGTCGCCAGGACGCGGTGCCGCGGGTCGCCCGGCAGCAGCGGGCCGAGCTGGTCGGTGCCGGAGACGTTGTCGGCGACCAGCAGCAACGGGCCGTCGAGTGCGGCGAGACGGGAGCGGTAGACGAGCTCCTTGGCGGCCGGCTCGGGCGGGACGTCCTCGCCCAGGGCGCGCAGCAGGGCGTCGAGTGCCTGGTGGGCGGAGAGGCGGCCGCTGTCGTAGCCCCGCAGGTCGAGGTAGAGGACACCGCCGGGGAACCGGTGCCGGGAGCGGTACGCGGCCTCCACGGCGAGCGCGCTCTTGCCGACGCCGCCCAGTCCGGTGAGAACGGTGACCGGCACGTCGGCCTCCTCCAACCGGGCGAGCACCTCCTCGCGGCCGACGAAGACGCCACGCGGCGGCAGCCCGGCCGGTACGGCCGGAGGCCGGACGAGATTGACGACGCCCGCCTGGATCACGGGCCCGGTGAAGCGGCCCTTCTTGATGACGTTCCAGATGTCCCCCACGGAAGAGTTGTAGCAAAGGGGCCCGGCTCCATGGGGCGGAACCGGGCCCCTCTGCCGCAGACTCAGGCCGAGGCGGGCGGGTACAGCCCGGCCGGGATCTTCGCCGCGGCCGCCCGGTCCAGCAGCCACAGGGTGCGGCTGCGGCCGTGCGCGCCGGAGGCGGGCGCCTGGATCTCGCCCGGGCCGGAGAGCGCCAGGGCGACCGCGTCGGCCTTGTCCTCGCCGGCGGCCAGCAGCCACACCTCGCGGGCCGCCCGGATGGCCGGGAGGGTCAGCGAGATGCGGGTGGGCGGCGGCTTGGGGGCTCCCCGGACGCCGACCACCGTGCGGTCCGCCTCACGGACGCCCGGGTGGCCCGGGAAGAGCGAGGCGACGTGGGTGTCCGGGCCGACGCCGAGCAGCAGCACGTCGAAGGTCGGCACCCCGGCCCGGTCGCCCGGCAGGGCGGCCTTCGCCAGCTCGTCCGCGTAGCGGGCGGCGGCCGCCTCCACGTCGGAGCCGTCCACGCCGTCCGAGGCCGGCATCGGGTGGACCCGCGCCGGGTCGAGCGGGACGGCGTCCAGCAGTTCGTCGCGGGCCTGGACGGCGTTGCGCTCCGGGTCCCCGGCGGGGACGAAGCGCTCGTCGCCCCACCAGAGGTCCAGGTGCGCCCAGTCCACCGCGTCGCGCGCCGGGGAGGCGGCGATCGCGGCGAGCAGGGCGTTGCCGTTGCGCCCGCCCGTGAGGACCACCGAGGCCGTCCCCCGGGCGGACTGGGCGTCCACGATGCGGGTGATGAGCCGGGCCGCCGCGGCCTGGGCCATCAGCTGCTTGTCGCGGTGCACGACGAGCTGCGGGACGCCGGCGGTCATGAGCCGCTCCGCTTGCGCGGGGCGGGCTTCTTGGCCGCCGCGGTCTTGCCCGTCGCCGTCTTGGCCGCCGCCTTCACCGCGGTGGTCTTGCGGACGGCCGCCTTCTTCGCGACGGGCTTCGTGACGGGCTTCGCGGCCGGCGCCGGGGCCGGAGCCTCGGCGGCGGGCACCTTCGCCGTCACCCGGACCGGGGCCGCCACCGCCGCCTCGACCACCGCGGGGGCGGCGGCCGGGACGGGCTCCGCCGTGCCGACCGGCTCGCGGAGCCGCTCGACCGGGGTGCGGACGGCCGCCGCGTAGATGTCGTCCGGGTCGAGGCGCCGCAGCTCCTCGGCGATCAGCTCGGACGTCTCCCGGCGCTTGAGGGCGACCTGGCGGTCCGGCGCGCCCGGCATCGAGAGGGTGCCCATCAGACCGTCGGGACGGTCCAGCGTGATGGCGCCGTCCTCGGTGCGGAGCGTGACGGAGGTGATGCCGGGGCCCCCGGTGACGACCCGTTCGACCGGGACGTGCAGCCGGGTGGTCAGCCACAGCCCGAGCAGCTCGACGCTCGGGTTGTAGGACTCGCCCTCCACCACGGCGGAGACGATCTTCGCCGGGTACTGGTCCAGCGCGGCGGCCAGCATCGAGCGCCAGCCGGTGATCCGGGTCCAGGCCAGGTCGGTGTCGCCGGGGGTGTAGCTGGCGGCCCGCTGGGCGAGCTGCCCGACCGGCGACTCCGCCGTGACGGCGTCGGTGATCCGGCGCTGGGCGATCGCGCCGAGCGGGTCCTGGGCCGGGTGCTGCGGGGAGTTCTCCGGCCACCAGACCACCACGGGGGCGTCCGGCAGCAGCAGCGGCAGGACCACCGACTGCGCGTGCGCGGCGAGTTCGCCGTGCATCCGCAGGATGACGGTCTCGCCGGAGCCCGCGTCGGTGCCGACCAGGATCTCGGCGTCGAGCCGGGTCTCGGCGCGGGCCCTGGGCGAGCGGCCCGCGCGCTTGATGACCGCGAGCGTGCGCGAGGGGTGCTCGCGCGAGGCGTCGTTGGCCGCCTTGAGGGCGTCGTAGGCGCTGCCCTCGTCGGTGACGATGACGAGGGTGAGCACCATGCCGGCGGCGGTCGCGCCGCTGGCCCGCCGCGCGTTCATCAACGCAGCGTTGATCTTGCTTGACGTGGTACTCGTCAGGTCGATCTTC
Source organism: Kitasatospora kazusensis (assembly GCF_039529945.1). Taxonomy (NCBI): domain Bacteria; kingdom Bacillati; phylum Actinomycetota; class Actinomycetes; order Kitasatosporales; family Streptomycetaceae; genus Kitasatospora; species Kitasatospora kazusensis. Next base: position 138,975 of record NZ_BAAANT010000011.1, read on the forward strand.
ATGGCCGCCGCCAGCTCCTGCCGTCTCGTGCGAGCATCTCGTCCGCCTCGGCAGGACCCCAGGTCCCCGAGGGGTACTGGGCGGGCTTGCCGTGGGTGTCCCAGTACTTCTCGATCGGGTCGAGGATCTCCCAGGAGAGTTCGACCTCCTGGTGACGCGGGAACAGGTTCGCGTCGCCGAGCAGCACGTCCAGGATGAGCCGCTCGTACGCCTCGGGGCTCGACTCGGTGAACGACTCGCCGTAGGCGAAGTCCATCGTGACGTCGCGCACCTCGAACGAGGTCCCCGGCACCTTGGAGCCGAACCGCACCGTCACGCCCTCGTCCGGCTGCACCCGGATGACCAGGGCGTTCTGCCCCAGCTCCTCGGTGGCGTAGGAGTCGAACGGCAGGTACGGCGCGCGCTGGAAGACCACCGCGATCTCGGTCACCCGGCGGCCCAGGCGCTTGCCCGTCCGCAGGTAGAACGGGACGCCCGCCCAGCGGCGGTTGTTGATCTCCAGCTTGATGGCCGCGAAGGTGTCGGTCGTGGACTCCGGATCGATACCGTCCTCCTCCAGGTAGCCGAGCACCTCCTCGCCGCCCTGCCAGCCGGCCGCGTACTGGCCGCGCACGGTGTGCTTGCCCAGGTCCTCGGGGAGCTTGACGGCGCTGAGCACCTTCAGCTTCTCGGCGACCAGGGCCTTCGGGTGGAAGGAGGCCGGCTCCTCGATGGCGGTGAGGGCCATCAGCTGGAGCAGGTGGTTCTGGATGACGTCCCGGGCCGAGCCGATGCCGTCGTAGTACCCGGCCCGGCCGCCGATGCCGATGTCCTCGGCCATGGTGATCTGCACGTGGTCGACGTACGACCGGTTCCAGATCGGCTCGAACATGGTGTTGGCGAAGCGGAGTGCCAGGATGTTCTGGACGGTCTCCTTGCCGAGGTAGTGGTCGATCCGGAAGACCTCGTCACGGGGGAAGACCTCGTGCACGACCTTGTTGAGCTCCTGGGCGCTCTCCAGGTTGTGGCCGAACGGCTTCTCGATCACGGCCCGGCGCCAGGAGCCGGGCGGCGGGTCGGCCAGCCCGTGCTTCTTGAGCTGCTGGACGACGTTCGGGAAGAACTTCGGCGGGACGGAGAGGTAGAAGGCGAAGTTGCCGCCCGTCCCCTGCGCCTCGTCGAGCTCGGCGATGGTCTTGCGGAGGGTCTCGAACGCCTCGTCGTCGTCGAAGGTGCCCTGGACGAAGCGCATGCCCTTCGCCAGCTGCTGCCAGACCTCCTCGCGGAAGGGGGTCCGGGCGTGCTCCTTGACGGCGTCGTGGACCTCCTTGGCGAAGTCCTCGTCCTCCCACTCACGGCGGGCGAAGCCGACGAGCGAGAAGCCCGGCGGCAGCAGACCGCGGTTCGCGAGGTCGTAGATGGCCGGCATCAGCTTCTTGCGCGACAGGTCGCCGGTGACACCGAAGATGACCAGGCCGGACGGCCCGGCGATGCGCGGCAGCCGGCGGTCGGCTGGGTCGCGCAGCGGATTCTCGGGCGCGAGCGGGGGATCGCCCTGCTCGACCTCGGGGTAGTCGTTGCTCACTGGAGGGGCACCGCTTTCCGTGGGACTGCTGTGAGCGGGGAGGTCACTTCTCGCCGTCGGCGAAGGAGGCCAGCGACGCGGTGACGGTGTCGAGCAGTTCCTTCCAGGACTGCTCGAACTTCTCGACGCCCTCGTCCTCCAGTACCTGGACGACGTCGTCGTAGTCCACGCCGACGGCGGCGAGGGCGTCCATCACGGCCTTCGCGTCGGCGTAGTTCGGGGTGATGGTGTCGCCGGTGACGACGCCGTGGTCGCCGGTGGCGTCCAGGGTGGCCTCGGGCATGGTGTTGACGGTGCCGGGGGCGACCAGTTCGGTCACGTACAGGGTGTCCGGCAGGGCCGGGTCCTTGACACCGGTCGAGGCCCAGAGCGGACGCTGCGCCTTGGCTCCGGCGGCCTCCAGCGCGTTCCAGCGGTCGGACGAGAAGACCTCCTCGTACGCCTGGTAGGCGAGGCGGGCGTTGGCCAGGGCGGCCTTCGACTTCAGCGCGGCGGCCTCGCCGCCGATCTTGGACAGCCGCTTGTCGATCTCGGTGTCCACGCGGGAGACGAAGAAGGAGGCGACGGACTCGATCTGGGAGAGGTCCAGGCCGGCCGCCTTGGCCTTCTCCAGGCCGGTCAGGAAGGCGTCCATGACCGCGCGGTAGCGCTCCAGCGAGAAGATCAGCGTGACGTTGACGCTGATGCCCCGGCCGAGCACCTCGGCGATGGCGGGCAGGCCGGCCTTGGTGGCGGGGATCTTGATGAACACGTTCGGGCGGTCGACCAGCCACCACAGCTGCTTGGCCTCGGCCACGGTCGGGCCGGTCTGGTGCGCCAGGCGCGGGTCGACCTCGATGGAGACCCGGCCGTCCCGGCCGTTGCTCGCGTCGTAGACGGGGCGCAGTACGTCGGCCGCGTCGCGCACGTCCGAGGTGGTGATCATGCGGACGGCCTCGTCCGTGGTGACCTTGCGGACGGCGAGGTCGCGCAGCTGGGCGTCGTACGAGGAGTGGCCGCCGCCGATGGCCTTCTGGAAGATGGTCGGGTTGGTCGTGACACCGACCACGTGCTTGGTCTGCACCAGCTCGGCGAGGTTGCCGGTGTTCAGACGCTCACGGCTGAGGTCGTCCAGCCAGATCGCCACGCCTTCGTCGCTGAGGCGCTTCAATGCGTCAGTCATGGTCCTTCATCCTCTTCTTCGTCTTTTTTCGTCTGTGCTGTGGGGTAGTCAGACGGGCCGCGCATCCGATGTGCGGTCGGATACGCGGCCCCAGGTGGTACTAGCGGGAGACGGCCTCGACCGTACGCAGCGAGGCGCGGGCGGCGTTCGCCACGGCCTCGGCGGTCAGGCCGAACTCCTGGAAGAGCACCTTGTAGTCGGCGGAGGCGCCGAAGTGCTCCAGGCTGATGATCCGGCCGGCGTCGCCGACCAGCTCGCGCCAGCCCTGGGCGATGCCCGCCTCGACCGAGACCCGGGCCCGGACGTTCGGCGGCAGCACGCTGTCGCGGTACGCCTGGTCCTGCTCGTTGAACCACTCGATCGAGGGCATCGACACCACGCGGGTGGGGATGCCGTCGGCCTCCAGCGCCTCGCGCGCCGCGACGGCGAGCTGGACCTCGGAGCCGGTGCCGATCAGGATCACCTTGGGCGCGCTGTCGGACGCCTCGGCCAGCACGTAGCCGCCCTTGGCCGTGAGGTCGGCGGAGCCGAACACCTCGCGGTCGTAGGTCGGCACGTTCTGCCGGGTGAGCGCCAGGCCGACCGGGCCGGGGTGGCTGGAGTGGCGCTCCATGATGGTGCGCCAGGCGACGGCCGTCTCGTTGGCGTCGGCCGGGCGGACCATGGCCAGCCCGGGGATGGCGCGCAGCGAGGCCAGGTGCTCGACCGGCTGGTGGGTCGGGCCGTCCTCGCCGAGGCCGATCGAGTCGTGCGTCCAGACGTACGTCACCGGCAGCTTCATGAGCGCGGCGAGCCGGACGGCCGGGCGCATGTAGTCGGCGAACACCAGGAAGGTGCCGCCGAACACGCGGGTGTTGCCGTGCAGCGCGATGCCGTTCATGGTCGAGCCCATGGCGTGCTCGCGGATGCCGAAGTGGATCGTCCGGCCGTACGGGCTGGCCGACTTCAGCGGGTTGCCCGCGGGGAGGAACGAGCTGCTCTCGTCGATCGTGGTCAGGTTGGACTCCGCGAGGTCGGCCGAGCCGCCCCACAGCTCCGGGACGACCGAGCCGATCGCCTTGAGGGTGTCGCCGGAGGCCTTGCGGGTCGCGACGTCCTTGCCGGCCGGGAAGACCGGGACGTGCTTCTCCCAGCCGTCGGGCAGCTCGCCCGCGGTGATCCGGTCGAACTCGGCCGAGCGCTCCGGGTCGGCCTCGCGCCAGGCGTGGAAGGAGGCCTCCCACTCGGTGCGGACGGCCTTGCCGCGCTGCACGACCTCGCGCGCGTGGTCGATGACGGCCTCGGTGACCTCGAAGGTCTTCTGCGGGTCGAAGCCCAGCACCTTCTTGGTCGCCGCGATCTCGGCGTCGCCGAGCGCGGAGCCGTGCGCCTTCGCGGTGTTCTGCGCGTCGGGGGCCGGCCAGGCGATGATCGTGCGCATCGCGATGATCGACGGGCGCGAGGTCTCGGCCTTGGCCGCGTCCAGCGCGACCGCGAGGGCGTGCACGTCGATGTCGCCGTCGGACTTCGGCGTCACCCGCTGCACGTGCCAGCCGTACGCCTCGTACCGTGCCAGCACGTCCTCGGAGAACGCGGTGGCGGTGTCGCCCTCGATCGAGATGTGGTTGTCGTCGTACAGCGCGACCAGGTTGCCGAGCGCCTGGTGCCCCGCCAGCGAGGACGCCTCGGCGGAGATGCCCTCCTCCAGGTCGCCGTCGGAGACGATCGCCCAGATGGTGTGGTCGAACGGGCTCTCGCCCGCCGGGGCCTCGGGGTCGAACAGGCCGCGCTCGTAGCGGGCGGCCATCGCCATGCCCACCGCGTTGGCCATGCCCTGGCCCAGCGGACCGGTGGTGGTCTCGACGCCGGCGGTGTGCCCGTGCTCCGGGTGGCCCGGGGTGCGGCTGCCCGCGACCCGGAAGGCCTTGAGGTCGTCCAGTGACAGACCGTAACCCGAGAGGTAGAGCTGGGTGTAGAGGGTCAGCGACGTGTGTCCCGGGGAGAGGACGAAGCGGTCGCGGCCCGCCCAGGCCGGGTCGGTGGGGTCGTGGCGCAGGAAACGCTGGAAGATCAGGTAGGCCGCGGGGGCCAGCGACATGGCCGTCCCGGGGTGTCCGTTCCCGACCTTCTGGACTGCGTCCATGGCCAGGACCCGGGCCGTGTCGACGGTCCGCTGATCCAGCTCGGTCCACTCGAATGCGTTCGTCGGCGTGGTGCTCACCCTGTCTCAGGGCTCCTTCCGTAATGAAGAGTGACCCCGTGAGGGACCGGGTCGGCCACGGCGCTGTGGACCTGACGCATGGATGGTGCCGGTCACGGAGGGTTGATCCCGCTTCTCTGTGCGAGCCTACCGCCCTAGTGGCCCCTGCCCCGCGTGCCGGGACGACCGGGAAACCCGTGCCCGAAAATCCCGCCGACTGTGCCAGGTTTCCTGTCCCACCCTGACCCGGATCGGTCGGGTCCGCCCGTTCGGTGAGCGGTACGGGCGACGGGCGATTTGGGAGGGTTCACCCGGCGGTGTGCGGTTCCGCCTCGCCGGGGGACCCCGGGGCCGGTCGGGAGATGGGGAGCGTCTAAGGTGGCGTGGTACGCGCAGCGCGAACGCATCGGCGCCCAACGGTCCCGGTGACGCCTGTGAAGATTCATCTTGAGTTGGGGTGTTCGTGACCGCCGTCGAATCCCGCCCTGCCGGGGTGGCCGGGACGACCCCTGCGCACCGGCCGTTCGGGGCCCGTGTCGGGGCATTCGTCGCACTGACCAAGCCTCGGATCATCGAGCTGCTGCTGATCACGACGGTGCCGGTGATGTTCCTGGCCCAGCGTGGGGTGCCCGACCTGCTGGGCGTCCTCTACGTCGTCGTCGGCGGCTACATGTCGGCCGGCGGTGCCAACGCGCTCAACATGTACATCGACCGGGACATCGACGCCATGATGACCCGGACCGAGCGCCGCCCGCTGGTCACCGGCATGGTGTCGCCGCGCGAGGCGCTGGTCTTCGGCATCGCGCTGGCCGTCGGCTCGACGCTCTGGCTCGGACTGCTGGTCAATTGGCTGTCCTCCGGGCTGGCGCTGGCCGCGCTCCTCTTCTACGTCTTCGTCTACACCCTCGGCCTCAAGCGCCGCACCGCGCAGAACATCGTCTGGGGCGGCATCGCCGGCTGCATGCCGGTCTTCGTCGGCTGGGCCGCCGTCACCGACTCGGTCTCCTGGTCCGCGCTGGTGCTCTTCCTGGTCATCTTCTTCTGGACGCCGCCGCACACCTGGGTGCTCTCGATGAAGGTCCGCGAGGACTACGCGAGGGCCAACGTGCCGATGCTCCCGGTCGTCAAGGGCAACCTGGTCGTGGCGCGCCAGATCATCGCGTACTCCTGGGTGATGGTCGCCGTCTCGCTGGCCCTGTGGCCGCTGGCCCACACCAGCTGGCTGTACCCCGTCTCGGCGGTGGTGCTCGGCGCGTTCTGGCTCAAGGAGGCGCACGCACTGCACGCCCGGGCCAAGGCCGGGGTGGTCGGAGCGAAGCTCAAGGAGATGCGGCTGTTCCACTGGTCCATCACCTACCTGACCCTGCTGTTCGTGGTCGTCGCGGTGGACCCGTTCCTCAGGTAGCCGCCGCCCCACAGTCGCAGCGAACGCCCCTGCCGGGTCAGCCGGCAGGGGCGTTCGGCTATCGCGGCGGCAGTTCGCTCGGCCCGACGTGGCCGTCCAGCCAGTCCTTCAGCGGCTGCGAGGCGCGCAGGAACGCCGTGATCCGGTCGGCGGCGGCCGGACTGCCCAGCCAGTCGGCCGGCTCCCACTCCTGCCAGGCGATCAGGCCCTTGTTCCGGAGCAGCTCGATCCTCGGGTGGTCCTTCGCGACACCGCGCGGAGCGGTCTTCAGCGGATCACGGCCGACCACGGTCGGACCGGCCTTGCGGACCCGGGCGATCACCCGCTCCAGCTCGGCGCCGGAGAGGTCCTCGGCGACGGCGGCCCGGTAACGGCTCAGCTGGTCCGCGGCGAGCTGGTACATCCCGTTGCCGCAGGCGAGGCCGTCGGCGGACAACTGGACGTAGCCGCCGGCCTCGAGGAACGCGCCGATGTGCGTCTTGTAGGGCGACTTGTCGGCACTGAACCGCACGTCCCGGTTCGGCCGGAAGATCTTCCCCGGCCCGAACTCGTCCTCCAGCCGGTCGAGCAGCTCCGCCATCGGGGCGTGCACGGCCTCCTCGTACAGCGCCTTGCGGGCGGCCCAGTACGACTTGGAGTTGTCGGCCTCCAGACCCTGGTAGAAGTCGAGAGCCTCGGGCTGCCATCCGTGGAAGGTCACGCTCCGAGTCTATGACGCGGGGCGGGGTGCCCCCAGGGGCGCGGGGAACTGCGCGAATCGGGAGTGACGGTGGTGCACGGTTGCGCGCGCAGTTCCCCGCGCCCCTGATGTGGTTGCCCTGAGCTGTTCGGTATCCGCCGCGAAGCGCGGACTCCTGACCCCAGGTGTGGCCGACCGCACGTGCCCTTGCCGTCGCCACCCCCGCTACCGCTCGGTAGCATGCGGGCATGAGCAGCGCAGAGACAGCCACCACCACCGCCCGTGCCGAGCGCCGCGCCAAGCGCATCGCCAAGCACATCGGCAGCTTCGCCAAGCAGCACGGCGGCAGCGCCGAGGGCGTCGTCGAGTACGTCGGCGGGGTCGCCACCCGGATCGTCATGGTCGGCGCGGACGGCGCCTGGGGCGACCAGGTCGCCCCGACGTACGCCGTCGGCCGGCGTGCGGCCGAGCTGGCGGGCCTGACGCTGCACGATTCCTTCGAGGGCGAGCTCGGGCTGAAGGTCAGGACCGGTTCGTACGAATGGAAGCGGATGGCCGGTATCCAGCTCGGCGGCTGACCGTACACACGTACGTACGCGAAAGGGGCCCCGACGAATGTCGGGGCCCCTTTCGCGTACGGGTCAGGCGTTCTGCAGGGCCTGGGCCGGGACGGCCGTGGCCGGTTCCTCGGGCCGCTCGCGCAGGGCGAGCGGGATCCGCAGGGCGGCGATCCAGACCAGGGTGGCGCCGAGCATGTGGATGCCGACCAGGATCTCCGGTACGTGCGTGAAGTACTGGACGAAGCCGAGCAGGCCCTGGGCGAGCAGGACGACGAACAGCTCGCGGGCGCGGGCCCGCGCGGCCGGCGGGGCCTTGACGGCCGCGAAGACGAAGATCACCGCGAGCACCACGCCGAAGGAGAGGAACGCCAGGTCGGCGTGGGCCTGGGCGAGCCGGTCGTAGTCCAGCGGGATGCGGGGGACGGGCTTGCCGTCCTTGCCGGGCGAGCCCGGGTGGTGGCCGGCGCCGGTGACCAGTGTCCCGACGGCCACCAGCAGGCCGATCACCGTCACCAGCAGGTAGGAGAGCTGGACGATCGGACGGCTCACGGCGGGCTGCGGCGCGCCGTCCCCCTCCTTCGCGCGCTCCCACAGCTGCAACGCGACCCAGACCAGCGCCATCGCGGCGATCAGGTGCAGTGCCACGGTGTACGGGTTGAGGCCGGTGAGCACGGTGATGCCGCCGAGCACGGCGTTGCTCATCACCAGCCAGAACTGCGCCCACCCCAGCTTGGTGAGGCTCCGTCTCCACGGCCGGGCGCAGCGCGCCGCCAGGGTGACCCAGCCGACCGCCGCGCACAGGACGTACGTCAGCATCCGGTTGGTGAACTCGATGACGCCGTGGATGCCCATCGCTGGCGTCGGCGTCAGGCTCTCGCCGGTGCAGCGGGGCCAGGTGGTGCAGCCGAGGCCGGAGGAGGTGAGCCGGACGGCGCCGCCGGTGACCACGATGACCACGCTCATCACCAGCGCGGCCATCGCGGCCCGCCGGACGGTCACGGCGGACGGGTGCCAGCGGTCGGCGAGGAGGGAGGAGGGGGTACGCACCCGCTCATCCTAGGTCGGCCGGTTGCCGATCTTGGGGCGGGGCCGCCCCGGTGCGCGTAGAACCACAAAACGGACGGTTCGCGGCAGAACGGTCTGATGATCGGCACGGATGTGCGCTCGTCGATCGGTCGTGTTCGGTACGGGTTCATTTTCCGTCATCGGACGTGGTCGATCATGTGACTGTGGTGGGCTGCTTCAAACGTGGATATCCAGCCATCCGGCGGGGATGGCAGGGCCTGCCCAGACCGGTAGAGTCCGGTTCTCAGGTATTGGGGAGGGCAATGCCCTTCCGTACCAAGGTTGTTCGGGAGGAAAAGTCGACATGGCAGTAAAGCGTCGGATATCTGGCGGCACACTCGCGGCGGCGGTTGCCCTTGGGGTGATCACGCCTTTGACGCTGGCGGGCGTCGCCTCGGCGCACACGCAGCAGATCACCTCGACCTGTGACTCGGTCACGGTCGACGTGACCCTGTACAACGCGGACGAGAAGTACAAGAACACCATCAGCGTCACGATCGACGGCAAGGCGGTCGTCACCGACCAGCGGTTCCCGGCCTCGTTCAACCAGACCTTCAAGGTCGACCCGAAGCACGCCGCGCCGATCGAGGCCGTGGTGACCGTGGCCACCTCGGAGAACCCGAAGAACCCGGACTGGAACAAGACGCTCACCGAGAAGATCCCGGTCTGCCCGGTGACCCCGCCGCCGAGCCACTCGGCCTCGCCGAGCCCGTCCCCGTCGGTGTCGGCCTCGCACTCGGCCACCCCGAGCCCCTCGGTGACGCCGTCGGCGAGCAAGCCGGCCACCCCGACGCCGACCCCCTCCGGGCCGGTGCTGGCCTCCACCGGTGGCGGCAGTGACGCCCCGATGATCGCGGGTATCGGTGCGGCGGTCGTCGCACTCGGCGGCGGGCTGCTCTTCGCCAACCGTCGCCGCGCGGCGCGCCGCCACTAAGACCGGTCCGTCCAAGGCTCCGCCCGGGGCCCGGCGGATGTGACAGGGGCGCGGGGACCGCACGACCACCGCACGACGTACGTGCACGGTCGGTCGCGCGGTCCCCGCGCCCCTTCGCGTCGCCGCTATTCCCAGCGGAAGAAACGCGCCGCCGCGGCGAGCCCCAGCACCGCCCAGACGGCCAGGATCCCGAGGTCGGACCAGGGCATCCCGGCGCCGTACTGGAGGACCGAGCGCAGGCCGTCGGACAGCGCGCTGATCGGCAGCAGGTCCAGGGCAGAGCGGACGCCCGAGGGGAACTTGGAGAGCGGGACGACCACCCCGCCGGCCAGCAGCAGCAGGATGAACACCAGGTTGGCCCCGGCCAGCGTGGCCTCCGCCTTGAGCGTCCCGGCCATCAGCAGGCCCAGGCCCGAGAACGCGGCCGTGCCCAGCACCAGCAGCGCCACCACCGCGAGCACGTTGCCCTGCGGCGACCAGCCCAGCGCCAGCGCGATCACCGAGAGCAGCGCGACCTGGAGCGCCTCGGTGACCAGCACGCATCCGGTCTTCGCGGTGAGCAGCGCCCAGCGCGGCAGCGGGCTCGCGCCGAGGCGCTTGAGCACGCCGTACCGGCGCTCGAAGCCGGTCGCGATCGCCTGGCCGGTGAAGGCCGTGGACATCACGGCGAGCGCCAGCAGTCCGGGCGCCAGGAAGTCGACCCGCTTGCCGGGCCCGGTCACCGAGACCACGTCCACGGCGCTGAACAGCACCAGCAGCACGGTCGGGATGACCACGGTGAGCAGCAGCTGCTCGCCGTTGCGCAGCAGCATCTTCGTCTCGAAGGCGGTCTGCGCGAGCAGCATCCGGCCGACGGGCGCGGCGCCGGGGGCGGGCGTGTAGGAGGTGGTCATGAGCGCAGGTCCCGTCCGGTCAGGTCGAGGAAGACGTCTTCGAGGCTGCGCCGTTGCACCGTCAGCCTGTCCGGCATGACGCCCGCCTGTGCGCACCAGCCGGTGACGGTGGCGAGCAGTTGGGGGTCGATCGGCGCCTCGACCCGGTACGAGCCGGGGGCGGGTTCGGCGACCGACGCACCGTCAGGGAGCACCTTGAGCAGGCCGCCGAGGTCGAGCCCGGGCGGGCCGTCGAAGCGCAGGCTGCTCTCCGCGCCGCTTCGGCAGAGCTCCTCGGGGCTGCCGGTGGCGATGACCCGGCCGCGGTCGACGACGGCGACCCGGTCGGCGAGCTGTTCGGCCTCGTCCATGTGATGGGTGGTCACCACCACGGTGACGCCGTCCCGGCGCAGGTCGCGGACCAGCTCCCAGGTGGCGCGGCGGGCCTGCGGGTCGAGGCCGGCCGTCGGCTCGTCCAGGAAGACCAGTTCGGGGCGGCCGACCACGGCCATCGCCAACGCGAGCCGCTGCTGCTGGCCGCCGGAGAGCCGGCGGTAGGTGGTGCGGCCGCAGGAGCCGAGGCCGAGCCGCTCGACCAGCTCCGGGACGTCCAGCGGGTTCGCGTGCAGCTTGGCGGTGTGCTGGAGCATTTCGACGGCGCGTGCGCCGGCGTACACGCCGCCGGACTGCAGCATGACGCCGACCCGGGGCTTCAGCTGCGCCGCGTCCGCCACCGGATCGAGGCCGAGGACGCGGACGGTGCCCGCGTCCGGGCGGCGGTAGCCCTCGCAGATCTCGATCGTGGTGGTCTTGCCGGCGCCGTTCGGGCCGAGCACGGCGGTGACCGCCCCGCCCGGGATCTCCAGGTCCAGACCGTCGACCGCGGTCTTGGCGCCGTACCGCTTCACTAGCCCGGCCACCGAGACCGCGGGTTGCTTCTGCATACGGCGAGTCTAAGGAGCCCAGCAGGACGGGCTCTCCCAGGGGCGCACGCAACTGGCCGGCCACGGACAGGGGCGCGTGGGGTACCTCCCGGCCGAAGGCCGGGGGAGAACTGCGCGGAGCGGGAGAGTGCGGCGCGGTGCCTTCCGACTCCGCGCAGTCACGCGCCCCTGGCTGCCACCGGTCGGCCGCCTAAGGTAAGGCTTGCCTGCGTGACTGATCCCACCAATGAGGCGTGGGTCACGGCTTGTCCTTCCGGAAGTAATTACGCAACACTGGTGTTGTGAAAACAATGCGCGAGCGCGACGAGCAGCCGGAGGCCGAGTCGGCCCCTGGCTGTGCCGTGCCCGCGACCGCGACCGAGGTGCTGCTGGACGGCCACCGGGCCACCCGGGACCGGGTCGCACGTTCGATCCTCGACCACGGGCCCTCCTCGGCCGCCGACCTGGCAGGGCGGCTCGGCCTCACCAGTGCGGCGGTCCGCCGCCACCTGGACGGGCTGCTGGCCTCCGGCCTGGTGGAGTCCCGCGAGCAGCGGGTCTACGGCAGCCGGGGCCGGGGGCGTCCGGCCAAGCTGTTCGCGCTGACCGAGTCCGGCCGGGACGCCTTCTACCAGGCGTACGACCAGCTCGCCGCCGACGCGCTGCGCTGGATCTCCGACGCGGCGGGCGGCGGCAAGGCGGGCGGGGAGGCGGTCGCCGCCTTCGCCCGGGCCCGGTTCGCCCGGCAGGGCCAGAAGTACCTGGGGTCGCTGGAGGAGGCCGGAGCGGGTGACCGCACCGAGGCGCTCGCCGAGGCCCTGAGCGCCGACGGGTACGCTGCCACTGTGCGGCGCGTCCCGTCCGCCGCCGGTGCGAAGGCTCCGGCCGGCGCTCAGCTCTGCCAGCACCACTGCCCGGTCGCGCACATCGCCGAGCAGTTCCCACAGCTCTGCGAGGCGGAGACCGAGGTCTTCTCCCAGCTCCTGGGCACCCATGTGCAAAGGCTGGCCACGATCGCCCATGGTGACGGGGTCTGCACCACTTATGTGCCGGCACCCGGTGCCGCATCGTCGCAGGGCGGGCCGCAAGGCCCTCGTCCGGCGCCCGATGCCGCGCCGACTGCCGGTACGTCAATCCCATCAGAACCTGCGTCCGCGCGGAGGAACCTCGCATGACTGACACCGTTTCGCACCCGGAGCTCGACGGCCTGGGCACCTACGAGTACGGCTGGTCCGACCCCGACGCCGCCGGTTCGGTGGCCAAGCGCGGCCTCAGCGAGGACGTCGTCCGCGACATCTCGTCGAAGAAGTCCGAGTCCGAGTGGATGCTGAACCTGCGGCTCAAGGGCCTCAAGCTGTTCGGCAAGAAGCCCATGCCGACCTGGGGCTCCGACCTCTCGGGCATCGACTTCGACAACATCAAGTACTTCGTGCGCTCGACCGAGAAGCAGGCCGAGTCCTGGGAGGACCTGCCCGCCGACATCAAGGCGACGTACGACCGCCTCGGCATCCCGGAGGCGGAGAAGCAGCGCCTGGTCGCCGGTGTCGCCGCGCAGTACGAGTCCGAGGTCGTCTACCACCAGATCCGTGAGGACCTGGAGGAGCAGGGCGTGATCTTCCTCGACACGGACACCGCGCTGAAGCAGCACCCGGAGATCTTCAAGGAGTACTTCGGCACCGTGATCCCGGCGGGCGACAACAAGTTCGCCGCGCTGAACACGGCCGTGTGGTCCGGCGGCTCGTTCATCTACGTCCCCCCGGGCGTCAAGGTGGACATCCCGCTGCAGGCCTACTTCCGGATCAACACCGAGAACATGGGCCAGTTCGAGCGGACGCTGATCATCGTCGACGAGGACGCCTACGTCCACTACGTCGAGGGCTGCACCGCGCCGATCTACTCCTCGGACTCGCTGCACAGCGCCGTGGTCGAGATCATCGTCAAGAAGGGCGGCCGCTGCCGCTACACGACGATCCAGAACTGGTCGAACAACGTCTACAACCTGGTCACCAAGCGCGCCGTGGCGTACGAGGGCGCGACCATGGAGTGGATCGACGGCAACATCGGTTCCAAGGTCACCATGAAGTACCCGGCCGTCTACCTGATGGGCGAGCACGCCAAGGGCGAGACGCTGTCGATCGCCTTCGCGGGCGAGGGCCAGCACCAGGACGCCGGCGCCAAGATGGTGCACATGGCTCCGAACACCTCCTCGAACATCGTCTCCAAGTCGGTGGCGCGCGGCGGTGGCCGGACGTCGTACCGCGGTCTGATCGAGATCGGCGAGGGCTCCAAGGGCGCCAAGTCGAACGTGATGTGCGACGCGCTGCTGGTCGACACCATCTCGCGCTCGGACACCTACCCGTACGTGGACGTCCGCGAGGACGACGTGTCGATGGCGCACGAGGCGACGGTCTCCAAGGTCAGCGCCGACCAGCTCTTCTACCTGATGAGCCGGGGCCTGACCGAGTTCGAGGCGATGGCGATGATCGTCCGTGGCTTCGTCGAGCCGATCGCCCGCGAGCTCCCGATGGAGTACGCGCTGGAGCTGAACCGGCTGATCGAGCTGCAGATGGAGGGCTCCGTCGGCTGACCCGCAGCCGCACGCAGTCCACCCACATCTTTAGGAAGAGAGCACTACGACAGCCATGGCTGACGTCAACACCCCCACCGGCTCCACCACCGCCGGGTCGATCGAGGTAGGCACCGCCGGAGCCGGCGCGCAGCTTGCCGGCCCCGGTACGGGCCGCGCCACCGTGCAGCAGCCGATCGACGCCCGCGTCGCGGTCAAGCCCTCGTACGACGTGAACGACTTCCCGGTGCCCACCGGCCGCGAGGAGGACTGGCGGTTCACCCCGCTGCACCGCCTGGCCGGTCTGCACGACGGGACCGCCGCCGAGGGCGCTGCGGGCGAGGACAAGGTCGAGACCGTCCTGCCCGCCGGCGTCACCGCCGAGACCGTCGGCCGGGACGACGTGCGGCTCGGCAAGGCCGGCAAGCCGGTCGACCGGGTCGCCGCGCAGGCGTTCAGCTCCTTCCAGGAGGCGCTGGTCGTCACCGTCCCCAAGGACGCGGTGCTGACCGAGCCGGTGAAGATCGACGTGCACGGCGAGGGCGGGGTCCGCTTCTCGCACGTGGTGATCGACGTCAAGCCGTTCGCCGAGGCCGTCGTGCTGCTGAACCACACCGGCACCGGCACCCGCGCCGCCAACGTCGAGCTGCTGGTCGGCGACGGCGCGAAGCTCACCTTCGTCTCCGTCCAGGACTGGGAGCGGGACGCGGTGCACGTCGCCCAGCAGACCGCCCTGGTCGGCCGGGACGCCTCGTTCAAGTCCGTCGTGGTCACCTTCGGCGGCGACGTCGTCCGGCTGCACCCGCGCGTCACCTACGCCGCCCCCGGCGGCGAGGCCGTGCTGTACGGCCTGTACTTCGCGGACGCCGGCCAGCACCAGGAGCACCGCCTCCAGATCGACCACGACACCCCGCACTGCCGCTCCAACGTGGTCTACAAGGGCGCGCTGCAGGGCAAGGACGCGCACGCGGTCTGGGTCGGCGACGTGCTGATCCGCGCCGCCGCCGAGGGCACCGACACCTACGAGCACAACCGCAACCTGGTGCTCACCGACGGCGCCCGGGTCGACTCGATCCCGAACCTGGAGATCGAGACCGGCGAGATCGTCGGCGCCGGCCACGCCTCGGCGACCGGCCGCTTCGACGACGAGCAGCTGTTCTACCTCCAGTCCCGCGGCATCCCGGCCGACGAGGCCCGCCGCCTGGTGGTGCGCGGCTTCTTCGCCGAGCTGGTGCAGCAGATCGGTGTCCCGGAGATCCAGGACCACCTGCTGGAGAAGATCGACGCCGAGCTGGAAGCGAACGTCGGATGAGTTACCTTCGCGCCTGCTCGGTCGCCGACTTGGCGGAGGACACCCCCAAGCGCGTCGAGCTCAACGGTGTGCCGGTCGCCCTCGTCCGCACCGAGGGGGAGGTGTTCGCGATCAACGACATCTGCTCGCACGCGAACGTCTCGCTCTCCGAGGGCGAGGTCGAGGACTGCATGATCGAGTGCTGGCTGCACGGCTCCAGCTTCGACCTGCGCTCCGGCAAGCCCTCCGGGCTGCCCGCCACCAAGCCGGTTCCCGTTTACCCCGTAAAGATCGAAGGGGACGATGTGCTCGTCTCCGTCAACCAGGAGTCCTGAGCATGGCAACCCTTGAAATCCGCGACCTGCACGTCTCCGTCGAGACCGAGGGCGGCGCCCGCGAGATCCTGCGCGGCGTCGACCTGACCGTGAAGCAGGGCGAGACCCACGCCATCATGGGCCCCAACGGCTCGGGCAAGTCGACCCTGGCCTACACGCTGGCCGGTCACCCGAAGTACACCGTCACCAGCGGTGAGGTGCTGCTCGACGGCGTCGACGTGCTCGCGATGACGGTCGACGAGCGCGCCCGGGCCGGCGTCTTCCTCGCCATGCAGTACCCGGTCGAGGTCCCCGGCGTCTCGGTCTCCAACTTCCTGCGCACCGCCGCCACCGCGATCCGCGGCGAGGCCCCGAAGCTCCGGCTCTGGGTCAAGGAGGTCAAGGAGGCGATGGCCGCCCTGCAGATGGACCCGGCCTTCGCCGAGCGCAACGTGAACGAGGGCTTCTCCGGCGGCGAGAAGAAGCGCCACGAGATCCTCCAGCTGGAGCTGCTCAAGCCGAAGATCGCCATCCTCGACGAGACCGACTCCGGTCTGGACGTCGACGCGCTGCGCCAGGTCTCCGAGGGCATCAACCGGGTCGCCTCCTCCGGCGAGGTCGGCACCCTGCTGGTCACGCACTACACCCGCATCCTGAAGTACATCAAGCCCGACCACGTGCACGTCTTCTCGGCCGGTCGCATCGTCGAGTCCGGCGGCGCCGAGCTCGCGGACAAGCTGGAGAACGAGGGCTACGCGGCTTACGTGAAGGGTGGCGCTTCCGAGTGACGACCATTCCCGGCCCGGCATTCACGGGCCTGCTGGCTCCGGCCCAGGAGTTCGGCGAGGCGATCCGCAAGGACTTCCCGATCCTGCAGCGCGTGCTGCACGACGACAAGCCCCTGGTCTACCTCGACAACGCGGCGACCTCGCAGAAGCCCCGGCAGGTGCTCGACGCGCTCAACGCGTACTACGAGCGCCACAACGCCAACGTGCACCGCGGCGTGCACGTGCTGGCCGAGGAGGCCACGGCGCTGTACGAGGGCGCCCGCGACAAGGTCGCGGCGTTCATCAACGCACCGAGCCGGGACGAGGTGATCTTCACCAAGAACGCCTCGGAGTCGCTCAACCTCGTCGCCAACATGCTCGGCTGGGCCGACGAGCCGTACCGCGTGGACGCGGACGCGGAGATCGTCATCACCGAGATGGAGCACCACTCCAACATCGTGCCGTGGCAGCTGCTCTCGCAGCGCACCGGCGCGAAGCTGAAGTGGTTCGGGCTCACCGACGAGGGCCGGCTCGACCTGTCCAACATCGACGAGCTGATCACCGAGAAGACGAAGATCGTCTCCTTCACGCTGGTCTCCAACCTGATGGGCACGGTCAACCCGGCCGAGGCGATCGTCCGCCGCGCCCAGGCCGTCGGCGCCCTGGTGCTGATCGACGCCTCGCAGGCGGCCCCGCACATGGTGCTGGACGTGCAGGCGCTGGAGGCCGACTTCGTCGCCTTCACCGGGCACAAGATGCTGGCCCCGACCGGCATCGGCGTGCTCTGGGGCCGCCAGGAGCTGCTGGAGGACCTCCCGCCGTTCCTCGGCGGCGGCGAGATGATCGAGACCGTCACGATGGGCTCGTCCACCTACGCCCCCGCGCCGCACAAGTTCGAGGCCGGCACCCCGCCGATCGCCCAGGCGGTCGGGCTGGGAGCCGCCATCGACTACCTGACCAACATCGGCATGGACAAGATCGCCGCTCACGAGCACACGCTCACCGAGTACGCGATGGCCCGCCTCCAGGAGGTCCCCGACCTGCGGATCATCGGCCCGCGCACGGCCGTGGACCGCGGCGCCGCGATCTCGTTCGTGCTCGGCGACATCCACCCGCACGACGTGGGCCAGGTGCTGGACGAGCAGGGCATCGCCGTCCGGGTCGGCCACCACTGCGCGCGGCCGGTCTGCCTGCGGTACGGGATTCCGGCGACCACCCGGGCGTCGTTCTACCTGTACTCCACGCCGTCCGACGTCGACGCGCTCATCGACGGCCTGCAGCACGTCCGCAACTTCTTCGGCTGACGGGGAGGGACACCATGAAGCTCGACTCGATGTACCAGGACATCATCCTGGACCACTACCGCAATCCCCACGGCAAGGGCCTGCGCGACGGCGACGTCGAGGTGCACCACGTCAACCCGACCTGCGGCGACGAGATCACCCTGCGGGTGCGGCTCGACGGCTCGGTGGTGGCGGACGTCTCGTACGACTCCCAGGGCTGCTCGATCAGCCAGGCCAGCGCCTCCGTCCTGAACGACCTGGTGGTCGGCAAGACGGTCGGCGACGCGCAGGTCGTGCAGGAGGCCTTCCTGGCGCTGATGCAGAGCAAGGGCACCGCGGAGGGTGACGAGGAGGTGCTGGAGGACGCCATCGCGTTCGCCGGTGTCTCGAAGTTCCCGGCCCGGGTGAAGTGCGCACTGCTGAGCTGGATGGCCTGGAAGGACGCGACCGCGAAGGCGCTCGCCCAGCAGCCCGCCATCAACGACTGACAGCCCGAGGAGGGCTTTACCAATGAGCGACACCGAGACCACCCCGGAGGTGGTGGCCCCCGAGGCCGCCACCACCGAGGGACCGACGGTCATCGTCGGCACCACGGCGGGCACCGTCTCCGTCGAGGACCTGATCGAGGCCCTGATGGACGTCGTCGACCCCGAACTGGGCATCGACGTGGTCAACCTGGGCCTGATCTACGGCGTCCACATCGACGAGTCCGACGTGGCCACCATCGACATGACGCTCACCTCGGCGGCCTGCCCGCTGACCGACGTCATCGAGGACCAGGCGAAGACCGCCACCGACGGCCTCGTCCAGGACCTCCGGATCAACTGGGTCTGGATGCCGCCGTGGGGCCCGGACAAGATCACCGACGACGGCCGCGACCAGCTGCGGGCGCTCGGCTTCAACGTCTGAGCCTCGCTCCACGCGAACGCCACTGCCGTGGGCTCCCTTCATGGGGGACCACGGCAGTGGCGTTTTCATGTGCGCTTACGGCAACCGCGGCAGGACCGCCGGGTTCACGTACGTAACTGGGCAACCCATGGGGGCGCGGGGAACTGCGCGACCGAGGCACAACGAAGGTGCACGGTTGCGCGCGCAGTTCCCCGCGCCCCCTTGGGCTCACCGCTTGCGGATCACTGCTGCCGCGAGGCCGAGGCAGGCCACCGCCGCCAGCGCCGCGAACCCGCTGACGGCCGGCAGGAGGCCGTAGTGCTGGCTGATGGCGCCGACCGCGACGATGGGGAGGGAGCTGCCGAGGTAGACGATGACCCAGAGGGCGGACATCTCGCTGCCGCGCCGTTCCGGGTCCATCGCGGCGACCGCGGTGGTGAAGAGGGAGCGGAAGGCCACGCCCTGGCAGGAGCCGCCGAGCACGCTGCCGATGAAGAGCAGGGCCGGGGTGCCGGTGTACGCGGCGGCGACCACCATGGCCAGCCCGGCGGCCAGGCCGGCCATGCCGAGGGCGATCACCAGGCGGTCCGCCGTGGGCGGGACGAGCAGCTGGGCGGCGGCGGAGGAGCCGAGCAGCAGGGCCGCGACCACCGCGCCGGTCATGTGCGAGCCGCTGTGCAGCAGCTTCGCGGAGAAGGCGGGCGCCAGGCTCAGGTACACCCCGAAGACCGCGTACGAGACGAAGCCGGCCCCGGAGGCGAGCAGGAACTCGCGTCGGCCCCGGGCGGGCAGGGCCAGCCGGCGCGGGCGCAGGTGGGCCGGGGTGGTGATCCGCGGCGGGGCGGCCGGCGGACGCTGGCGGCCGGGCATCCGGGGGTGCACCAGGGCGAGCGGGACGCAGAGCGCGAGCAGGGCGACGGCGTGCACCAGGAAGGGCGTCAGCAGCGGGTTGGACCCGCCGGACAGCGAGGCGCCGACGATCGGGCCGAGCGCCACCCCGCCCGCCGAGCAGGCCAGCGTGAGCTTGGCGGCCAGCGTCGGGTGGTCGGGCAGCAGGTCGCCCAGCGCGGCTCCGGCGGCGCCGGTGGCGAGGGCGACGGCGACACCCTGGACGGCGCGTCCGGCGGCCAGCTGCCAGAAGCTGTGGGCGGTGGCGAAGAGCGCGTCCCCGCAGGCCGCGACCGCGACGGCGGGCAGGATCATCGCCCGGCGCCCCAGGTGGTCCGACCAGTGTCCGACGGCGGCGAGCACCGGGACGAGGGCGAAGACGTACACCGTGAAGAGGATCGTGGTGTCCAGGGCGGTGAGCCCGAGACGCTGCTGGAGCACGGGGTAGATCGGGGTGGCCAGGTTGGCGCCGATCAGCAGGAAGAGCAGCGCGGCGGCGACCAGGCCGACGCGGATGCCGCGCACGGCGTTCCAACGGCTGATCGCGGCGAGCTGGAGCTGCGTACGTGGTGCGAGCTCCAGGGGGAGCAGGGCCTCCGAGAGCCGGCGTCCGTCGAACTGTGCTGTGGACAGTCCGGGGCCGGCAGGGGAGAGGTCCGCCATGGCAGGGGTCTCCTGTGGCTGGGCACCACCGTGGGCCGGACCGGCCCGGGGTGGTGGCCTGGCAGCGGAGTCCCGGTGGCACAGATGTACGTGGGAAGGAGTGGGCTTCGTTGCCCGGGGCCGCTGCGGGGTGGGCAGTGGGCCATCCGAAGGATACGTGGTCGCACGGACCGGGCGGCGCGCAGACCGGCACGGGGGGCGCCGGGCGGATACGCTGAGTTGATGGACCGGTACCCACCCGGTCCTCCTGGCAGTGACCATCGCCACAACGGGAGACCTCGCAACAATGGCCGGACGACGCCGCACCACCCCTGCTGACAACCCGTCGCCGACCGGGCCCGGTGAGTTGCCCGCCGAGAGCCTGCTGCCCGCCGACTACGAGCTGGCCGACCTCTACGGCGCGTTCGCCGCCCGTGCACAGGGTGACGAGGACCTGGACGACGCCGCCGTGCTCGTCCCCCCGATCGCGCTCCCCCCGGAGGCGGAGCTGACCGCCGCCGCGCTGGCGGTGCCGCTGATCGGCCACGCGCTCAAGCTGGCCCGCTGGACGGCCCCGCACCGCGCGGTGGACGAGCACGGCGACCTGACCGAGCCCGACCACGAGCCCGCCGCCCGGCTGCTCGGGCTGGCCCCCGCCGAGGGGGAGCCCGTCGAGCGCGAGGCGCTGGAGGAGGCCGTGGTCGAGGCGATGCGGGCCTGGTCGCTCGCCTGCGACCTCGACCTGGTCGAGATCGGGACCACCGCGAAGGGTGAGCACGTCGCGATCCCGGGCCCGGACTTGGAGGCCGCCGAGGAGGGCGACCCGGAGACCGTCCTCGAACTCTGGCTGACCGCCGCCGGTATCGTCCGGGAGCTCGCCGCCGAGGCGGACTCGCTCGACCTCGACGGCGACGAGGGCGCGGAGGAGCCCGGCGAGGAGGCCGACGAGGCCCGCCTCGCCGAGGTGGAGGAGTCCCGGCAGGAGGCCGCGGAGCTGCTCGACGAGGCGCTCCAGGTGCTCTACGAGACCACCGCCTTCGCCGACCCCGGGCAGGAGACCGTGCCGCTGGGCGTGCTCGCCGCGCTGCTGGTCGTCCCCGAGGGCGAGGAGCCGGACGAGGAGCTGCTCGGCGACATCACCGACCTGATGGTGATGCTCGACCCGATGCTGGGCGACCTCGCGGAGCTCGGCCTGCTGGAGCACCGCCCGATCGACCCGGAGCTGTTCGAGGAAGAGGAGGGGCCGGCGGAGGCCGCCGGGCCGTGGCCGGAGCCGGTGTCGGCCACCGAGGAGGACGCCGAGCGCTTCGGAATGGTCCGGCTCACCCCGCTCGGGCAGTACGCCGTCCGGCAGTGGCTGCTGGAGGACGGCTACGACGCGCCGCTGATCGGCGAGCTCGCCCAGGGTGACGCCGAGACGCTGCTGCGCGGCATCTCGGAGACCGCCAACGTGATGCCCGACCGTGAGCTGCTGGTCTGGCTGGACGGCCGCGAGCCGCTGGCCGCCGCGCGCGAGCTGCTGGCGGCCGCGCGGGGCACCGACACCTACAGCCCCGTCCGGCGGCTGCTCTGCATGCAGGCGCTGGACGAGCTGGGCGCGGCCGCCCGGCCCGCCGCCGACGAGGTGCTGGACGACGAGCAGCTCGGCGGCGCGGTGCGGGCGTGGCTGCGCTCGCAGGGGGTCGAGGTGGCGGCCCCCGAGCGCCCGATGGTGCTCTGGACGATGGTCGACACCTTCGCGGCCCAGCTGCTGACCAGCGAGGGGGCGGCCGAGGTGCTGCAGGAGCTGATCAAGGGGCTGCCGGTGACGGACAACCCGGCGAGCTTCTTCGGCGAGGTGTGGCGGGTGGACCACCCGTACACGGCCGAGGTGCTGGACGCCGTCGGCGAGCTGCACCTGGAGCGGAACGTCGCGAAGGAGGCCCGGAAGGCGGCCTTCAAGGCCCGCTCGCAGAAGAAGTAGCGGCGCGCGGTGGCACGCGGGACGGCCGGCTACGGGAGATCGAGCCGGCCGTCCTCGGTGAACGGGAAGAACGGGTTGTGGGCCAGCTCCCACAGGTGCCCGTCCGGATCCTCGAAGTAGCCCGAGTAGCCGCCCCACTCGGTGGCGGCCGGGGGCTTGACCACGGTGGCCCCGGCGGCGACCGCCGTCTCCAGCGCGGCGTCGACCAGCTCGCGGGACTCCAGGTTGACCGCGAGGGTGAAACCCCGGAAGGACGGCTCGCCGCCGGCCGGGACACCGGCGTCGGCGGCCAGCGCCTCCACCGGGAAGAGCCCGAGGGCCGAACCGGACGTCCGGAACCAGACGATCTCCTCCTGGGAGGCCGCCGAGCGCTGCCAGCCGAGCGCTTCGTAGAACTCGGTACTCCGCCCCAGGTCACCGACTCCGAGCGTGACGATGCTGAGCCGGGCGGGGAAGGCCTTGGAAGCTGTCATGCCGACCAGGGTAGGCAAGGCTACTGACAAATCGGCCCGGACGGGGCCGGGCGTGCCATCTGGCAACCGTACGGGGGAAGCTGATGGCCCAGCAGGTCCTTCCGACGTATCGTGGGGCCGCAACGGCGCAGGCGCGGGGCACGGCCCGGTGCGGTGGCCGAGGACCGACGGCGAGGCGAGCACGCGGGGGTGCGGCAAAAGGATGAAGAGGACGAGCGCGAGCAGGCCCCAGGAACCCGAGGACTTCTACGCCGATCACGAGCAGTACAGCCGGCAGGTGCTCGCGGACGCGGACTTCCCGGTCTACGCGGTGGACCGGGTCGGCCCGGACGGGGGCGCGCATCGCGCCGACCCGGCGCGCGAGACTGCGGACGCGCCCCCAAATGTGGCGGCCGGCACCGAGGTTGCGGTCGGTGGGGCGGGCGCGGCCGGTGCGGCCGGTGGGACGGGTCTGGCCGGTGGAGCCGACAGCGACGCGCTCGCCGAGTACGAGCTGCGCAACGGCAGGCTCGGCTGGGTCGAGGTCCGCTCCGGCGACTGGTCCTCGGCCCAGGGCCCGTACGTGACCGTCCGGACCTACCGTCCCGGGGCCGAGCGCGGGGAGCCGCTGCCCGACCTGGAGGACGTGGTCGAGGACGAGCGCGACCGGGTCTACGAGCAGTTGGACATCGACGAGGGCGACGGGCCTGGCAGCGTGCGGGCCCTGCGCGAGTGGATCACCGTCGAGGGCGAGCCCCGGGCCGTCCAGATCCACGAGGACTGCCGGTCGGGCGAGGGCGCGGACCGGGCCGAGCCGGTCTGGGCCGGGCGGCTGCGGGTGGACGGCATCACCGTCACCGTGACGGGCCGCGGGGTGCCGCCGGGCGGGATCGAGCTGAAGCGGATCCAGGACTTCGAGCGCTACGTCCTCGGCCGCACCGACCTGATGCGCAAGCTCGCCGTCCAGCAGGCCCGGCGGGCCGCCCTGGAGGAACGCGAACTCCCGCCCGTGGTCGGCCTGGAGGCCCACCGCGCGGTGGTCGAGCACGCCGTCCGGGAGGCCGTCGCGATCGAGGCGCAGGTCCGGGCCCGCCGGACGCCCCGGCTGCCGCGGCGCTCACGCGGGGCCGCGGGCGCGGTGCGCTGGGAGGCCGCCGTACGGCAGCAGATGCGGCTCGCCTCGGAGACCCGGGAGGAGGCCGGCGAGTCGGTGACCGCGATGGTCAACCACCTGACCCGGCTGGCCCAGAGCACCGAATGGGCCGCGGCGGCCCCGGAGGGGGCGGCCGCGGTGGAGGAGGTCATCCGCTACACCGCGTTCGCGAGCGAGGTGCCGAGTCTGCCCGCGCAGCGGGCCTGGGAGCGGTTCTGGGCGGGCGGTGCGGTGCGATCGGCCTCTGCGGCGGAGGAGGCGTGGCTGACCGCCTGGGAGCAGTGGCGGGTGGAGCGGACGGAGCACTGAGGGGGCGCGCGGCGCGGTGCTGCGCGAGCGTTCGCGTATCGGTCGGACGCCTACCGGGGTGCGGGGTGCTGTGCGGTCAGGGCTCTACGGGGGTGGGTGGTTTCTCGCGCAGTTCCTCGCGCCCCTGTTGTGGTTGCTCGTCGAGAGAGGGATCAGGTGTCCTCCGGGGGGAGGCGGAGTTGGAGCATGGCGAGGAGGCGTTGTTGGGGTTGGGCGAGGTCGATGCCGGTGAGTTGTTCGGCGCGGCGGACGCGGTAGCGCAGGGTGTTGGGGTGGATGTGGAGGGCGTCGGCCGCGACCCGGACCTCGCCGAGGGCGTCGAGCCAGGCGAGGACGGACTCGGCGAGGCGGGTGCCGTGGCGGCGGTCGTAGGCGGTCAGGGCGGTCAGCCGGGGGTCGCGTAGGCCGGAGCGGTCCTGGAGGAGGGCCAGTACCTCACTGACCAGGACTTCGGCCTGGACGTCGATCAGGGCCGCCACCTGGAGGGCGACGCCGCCGCGTCCCATCGCGTCGAGGATCCGGTCCGCCTGGGCCCGGGACTCGGGGACGGCCGCGAGCCCGTCCACCGTGCTGCCGATCGCCGCCCGCAGGGGCACGCCCAGGTGCTCCTGGGCGGCGGCCACCACCTCCTGGGCCCAGCTGCGGACCGTCGCCATCGGCAGGGCCGGCGGCAGTTCGGGCAGCAGGACGTAGACCCGGGAGTCGATCGGGGCGAGCAGGGCGCTGCGGTGCCGGGCGGCGGTGTGCACCGAGATCAGGCCGGTCACCTCGGCCCGGGTCAGCTCCAGGTCCGAGCCCTCGCCGGGTGCGCCGGCCGCGTACGCCAGCACCGTCGCCGGGCGGCGCAGGTCCAGCCCGAGGTGGGTGGCGAGCGACTGCGGGCCGGTCGAGCCCTCCAGCAGGCCGGTGAGCAGGGTCTGGGTCAGCCGGACGTCCGCCGACAGTTCGCGGCGCCGCCGCACCAGTTGGGCGGCCGCCACCCGGGCCGCGCCGATCAGGGCCTGCTCGGCCAGCGGGGCGAGCGGCCGGGAGCCCTCCTGGACCCAGATGGTGCCCAGCGGCTGGGCACCTGCCCGGATGCCGATGGCGATCCGGCGGCGGATGCCCAGCTCGGGGTGCGGCTCGATCTCGATCGCGCTGTCCAGGCTGCGCAGGTGCTGGAAGATGCCCCACTCGCGGAGTTTGGAGAGCAGCGGCTCCGGGCCCTGCCAGCCGAGGATGGAGAGCCGCCGCAGGTCGTCCACCTCGTCGGAGTCCGAGGAGCGCGAGTAGGCGAGCACCCGGCTGGAGGTGTCCTCGATGGAGACGATGCCGTTGGTCAGCACCGCGACGGTCTGGGCGAGGGAGAAGAGGTCACCGGCGTTGTGGTCGGCGGTCTCGGGCGCGTCCGGTCCGGCGATGATCGCGCGGGCGAGCGAGTCCAGGTGCTCCCAGCGGGTCTCCCGCCGGACCGAGAGCAGGGCCACCCCCGCCTCGGTGGCCGCTTCCCGCAGGGCGTCCGCCTGGCCGGGGGCTTCCAGCTTCACCGCGACGGCCGCCGCCCTGGCGCGCCCGGCCGCGCGCAGTGCGGGCAGCGCGGCCCGGCCGCGGGCCCCGATCGCCAGCACCAGTTCGCCGGGGGCGGCGGTGGCCGGGTCCTCCGGGTCGAGGATCGCGACGTCGCGCACCAGGACGTCCAGGCCGGCCGGCGCGGCCTGGAGTTCCACCAGCGGCTCGCCCAGCGACATCAGCAGCTGGCGCAGCGGGATGCCGCCCCCGCCGGCCGGTGTTGTCATGTCGCTCGCTCCCTGGCCCGTGTGTTCGTCGGCTCGGACAACTCCGTACGGATGACTTTAGCCGCCCGGCCAATCAAGTGGCCCGCTCTCCGGGGCTAGCGTTGCCCATGGCCGGCCTGTGACCCGCGTCGGCCCACGCCACCACCCGAAGGAGAGCGCGCCCTCATGGATGCTGTGACCCAGGTCCCCGCGCCGGTGAACGAGCCGGTCCACAGCTACGCCCCCGGGAGCCCCGAGCGGGCCCGCCTGGAGGCGAAGCTGAAGGAGCTGGGCGGCCAGGAGCCGATCCAGCTGACCATGACGATCAACGGCGAGAAGCGCCTCGGCGCCGGCGCCGAGATCCACGTCGTCCAGCCGCACAACCACGCGGCCCGGCTCGGCACGCTGCGCAACGCCACCCAGGACGACGCGCGCGACGCCATCGACACCGCCCTCGCCGCGGCCCCCGCCTGGCAGGCGCTCTCCTTCGACTCCCGCGCCGCGATCTTCCTCAAGGCCGCCGACCTGCTGGCCGGCCCCTGGCGCGAGACGCTGGCCGCCGCCACCATGCTCGGCCAGTCCAAGACGGCGCAGCAGGCCGAGATCGACTCCTCCTGCGAGCTGATCGACTTCCTGCGCTTCAACGTGCACTTCGCCCGGCAGATCATCGCCGAGCAGCCGATCTCCTCCGAGGGCGTCTGGAACCGCACGGACCACCGCGCGCTGGAGGGCTTCGTCTACGCGATCACGCCCTTCAACTTCACCGCCATCGCGGGCAACCTGCCCACCGCCCCGGCGCTGATGGGCAACGTGGTGCTGTGGAAGCCGTCCCCGACCCAGCAGTTCGCCGCGCACTTCCTGATGCAGATCCTGGAGGCGGCCGGCCTGCCCAAGGGCGTCATCAACATGGTGACCGGTGACGGCCTGGCCGTCTCCGAGGTCGCCCTCAAGCACCGCGACCTGGCGGGCATCCACTTCACCGGCTCGACCGCGACCTTCCAGCACCTGTGGCGCGAGGTCGGTGCCAACATCTCCGGCTACCGCACCTACCCGCGGATCGTCGGCGAGACCGGCGGCAAGGACTTCCTGGTCGCCCACCCGTCCGCCGACCCGGCCGTGCTGAAGACCGCGATGACCCGTGGCGCCTTCGAGTTCCAGGGCCAGAAGTGCTCGGCGCTCTCCCGCGCGTACGTCCCGGCCTCGATCTGGGCCGAGATCAAGGACGACTTCCGCGACGAGGTCCAGTGGCTCACCATGGGTGACGTCACCGACCTGTCGAACTTCATGAGCGCCGTCATCGACGACCGCTCGTTCGCCAAGAACAAGGCCGCGATCGACCGCGCCCAGGCCGACCCGAAGGTCGAGATCCTGGCCGGCGGCACCTACGACGACTCGGTCGGCTACTTCGTCCGCCCGACCGTGCTGGTCTGCGAGGACCCGGCGTCCGAGTACTTCCGGGACGAGTACTTCGGCCCGGTCCTCTCCGTGCACGTCTACCAGGACGAGGCGTACGAGGAGATGCTGACGCAGATGGAGTCGGTGGCCCCCTACGGCCTGACCGGCGCGATCATCGCGCAGGACCGCGAGGCGATCCAGCACGCGATGGAGAAGCTGCGCAACGCGGCCGGCAACTTCTACATCAACGACAAGCCGACCGGCGCCGTCGTCGGCCAGCAGCCCTTCGGCGGTGCCCGGGCCTCCGGCACCAACGACAAGGCCGGCGCCAAGCAGAACCTGACCCGCTGGACGTCGACCCGCTCCATCAAGGAGACCTTCGTCCCGCCGACGGACTACCGCTACCCGCACATGGGCTGACCAGCCCGTGCTGCGCAGGGGCGGCGGCCGTACCCCGGCCGCCGCCCCGACCCTTCTCCCACCCCACTGAAGATCCTGCTCCAGGAGTAACGATGCTCCGTTCCGCCCTCCTCGCCGCCAGCCGCTCCCCGCAGGCGCGCACCCTGGTCGAGAAGTTCCCGCCGACCCACGCGATAGTCGAGCGCTTCGTCGCCGGCGAGCGCCTCGACCAGGGCGTCGCCGCCACGGACGAGCTGGTCGGCACCGGCCGCAAGGTCACCCTCGACCACCTCGGCGAGGACACCAAGGACGCCGCCCAGGCCGCCGGCACCGCCGAGGCGTACGAGCACCTGCTCGCCGCGCTCAAGGAGACCGGCCTGGCCGCCGACGCCGAGGTCTCGGTCAAGCTCTCGGCGGTGGGCCAGTTCCTGCCCGTCGACGGCGAGAAGATCGCCCTGGAGAACGCCCGCCGGATCTGCGAGGCCGCGGCGGACGCGGGCACCACGGTGACCCTCGACATGGAGGACCACACCACCACCGACTCCACCCTCGCGATCGCCCGCGAGCTGCGCGCCGACTTCCCGTGGCTGGGCGTCGTGCTCCAGGCGTACCTGCGGCGCACCGAGGAGGACTGCCGCGAGTTCGCGGCGGCCGGGTCCCGGGTGCGGCTGTGCAAGGGCGCGTACAAGGAGCCCGAGTCGGTCGCCTTCCAGGGCAAGCGGGACGTCGACCTCGCGTACGTCCGCGCGCTGAAGGTGCTGATGGGCGGCGAGGGCTACCCGATGATCGCCTCGCACGACCCGAACATGATCAAGATCGCCGGCCAGCTGGCCGAGTGGAACGGGCGCGCCCGGGACAGCTTCGAGTACCAGATGCTGTACGGCATCCGCCCCGAGGAGCAGCTGCGGCTGGCCGAGGCGGGCAACACCATGCGGGTGTACCTGCCGTACGGGCAGGAGTGGTACGGCTACTTCATGCGGCGCCTGGCCGAGCGCCCGGCCAACCTGACGTTCTTCCTCCGCGCGATGGCCACCCGCGGCTGACGGCCGGTCACCCGGGTACCCACTCGGGCAGGGCCCACCAGGGGCGCGGGGAACCGTGCGGAATCGGGAGTGACGGTGCGATGCCTCCCGCTTCGCGCAGTTCCTCGCGCCCCTGGGTGTTGCACAGCTGCCCCAGGGGGCGTCAGAGCATCGCGGCGGCCGGTTTGACCATGCCTCGGGCGGTCTTGGAGTTGACGTACTCGCCGATGGCGGTCATGACCCACTCGCCGGAGTACTGGCGGACCAGTTTGCACATCACCACGCCGGTGTGCGGCTCGGACTGGGTGAGGTCGAAGCGGACCAGTTCCTGGCCGCTGGTGGCGTCGAGGAGACGGCAGTACGCGTTCTTGATGTCGGTGAACTTCTGGCCCGAGAAGGAGTTGACCACGAAGACCAGGCCGCAGACCTCGGCCGGGAGGCCTTCGAGGTGGACGGTGATCGCCTCGTCGTCGCCCGAGCCCTCGCCGGTCAGGTTGTCGCCGGAGTGGGCGATCGCGCCGTTGAAGATGTTGAGCTTCATGAACCAGGCGGTGTCGACCTTGTTGCGCTGAGCGTCGAAGGCGATGCAGGAGGCGTCCAGGTCGATGTTGCGGCCGTGTCCGGCGGGCTCCCAGCCGAGGCCCATCCGGATCGAGGAGAGGAAGGGTCTGCCGTTCTTCTCCAGTGAGACCGAGCCGCCCTTGACCAGGCTGACCCGGCCCTTGTCCAGGGTGACCTTGGTGGAGCCGGGGGAGGCGACGGCGGGTGGGGCGACCGGCCTCGGCGGCGGCTGGGCCGCGGGGGCGGACTGCGGGGCCGCCGGAGCAGCGGCCGGAGCCGGTGCCTCGACCGAGACGCCGAAGTCGGTCGCGATGCCGGCCAGCCCGTTCGCGTAGCCCTGGCCGACCGCGCGGATCTTCCAGCTGCCGCCGCGCTGGTAGATCTCGACCACCACGAGTGCCGTCTCGCGGCCCAGCCGGGGCGGGGTGAAGGTGGCGAGCACCTGGCCGGTCGCGGTGTCGCGGACGGTCGCGGTGGGTTCCGTCCCGGCGAAGGTCGCACCCGCCTCGTCCGGGCTGGCCGTCACCACGATCCGGGTGATGCCGGCCGGCAGTGCGGTGGTGTCCACCGTGATGGCGTCCGGGGTCGAGCCGGAGCCGGGGCGGTGGGTGACGCCGGGGCCGTTCGGGGCGTTGAAGAAGACGAAGTCGGCGTCCGACCTGACCTTGCCGGCCTCGGTCAGCAGCAGGCCGGAGACGTCCAGTGCCTTGGGCGCCGTCACCTCGACCGTCACCCGCGCGGCGGTGAGCGGCGCGTTGCCGCCCTGGGTCAGGACCGTGGACACAGTGCTCCTCCTGGGTGCGGGGACGGACTCCCGCGCCCACCCTAGCCAACGGGCGCCCGGCGGGCCCGATGTGACCTGCCGCGACGCGTCCGGCGGCCGCACCGAATTCCCTTGTCGGCGGCCCCGGGCTGGGGAAGCATGCAGGGATGCCAGCTCTCCAACGTTCCGAGGCACTCACACGTGCCCGACTGATCGACGTCCACGGCTACGACCTGGACCTGGACCTCACCCGGGGAGCGGAGGTGTTCGGCAGTACGTCCGTGATCCGGTTCGGCTGTGCCGAACCGGGCTCCGAGACCTTCCTCGACCTGCGGCCCGCCACCCTGCACCGCGCCGTGCTGAACGGCCGGCCGCTCGACCCGGCCGCCCTGGACGGCAACCGGCTCGCGCTGACCGGCTTGGCGGCCGAGAACGAGCTGCTGGTCGAGGCCGACATGCGCTACTCCCGCACCTGCGAGGGCATGCACCGCTTCACCGACCCGGCGGACGGCGCCGTCTACGTGTACGCCAGCTGCGGGCCGGACACCGCGCCGCTGGTCTTCGGCTGCTTCGACCAGCCGGACCTGAAGGCGCCCGTCACGGTCACCGCGACCGTGCCCGAGGAGTGGACGGCGATCGCCAACGCCGCCGGTGAGCGGGCGGCGGACGGCCGGTACGTCTTCCGGCCGACCCAGCCGATCAGCACCTACCTGTTCACGCTGGTCGCCGGGCCCCTGCACTCCGTCTACGCCGAGCACGACGGTATCCCGCTCGGCCTGCACGGCCGCCGTTCGCTGGCCGCCGACCTCGACCGGGAGGCCGCCGAGCTGTTCGAGGTCACCCGGGCCTGCTTCGACCGGCTGCACACCCTCTTCGACGAGCGCTACCCGTTCGGCAAGTACGACCAGGCGTTCGTACCGGAGTTCAACTGGGGCGCGATGGAGAACCCGGGCTGCGTGGTCTTCGCGGACCGGATGCTCTTCCACTCCGCCCCCACCGCGTCCGACCGCGAGCACCGGGCGATGGTCGTGGCGCACGAGATGGCGCACATGTGGTTCGGCGACCTGGTCACCATGCGCTGGTGGGACGACCTCTGGCTGAACGAGTCCTTCGCCGAGTACCTGGGCTACCGGATCGCCACCGAGAGCACCCGCTTCACCGGCGCCTGGACGACCTTCGGCGTCAAGCGCAAGGGCTGGGGCTACGACGCCGACCAGCGCTCCACCACCCACCCGATCGCGGGCACCGGGGTGGAGAGCATCGCCGAGGCGATGGTCAACTTCGACGGCATCGCGTACGCCAAGGGCGCCTCGGCACTGCGCCAGCTGGTCGCCTGGCTCGGCGACGAGGCGTTCTTCGCCGGGATCAACGAGCACTTCGCCCGGCACCGCTTCGGCAACGCCGACCTCGCCGACTTCCTGGACGCCCTCGCCGCCACCAGCGGGCGCGACGTGCGGGGCTGGGCCGACCGCTGGCTGCGCACCAGCGGGGTGGACACCCTGCGGATCGAGGCGGTCTACGAGGGGGACCGGATCGCCTCCGCCGAACTGGTGCCGACCGGGACCCGGCCGCACCGGGTCGGCATCGGGGTCTTCGACCTGCGGGACGGCGCGATCCGGCTCCGCGAGCACCTGGAGACCGACGTCGAGCCCGGCCGGCGGACGCCGCTGCCGCAGCTGGCCGGGGCGCCCCGGGCGGTGCTGCTGCCCAACCACGGTGACCTGACCTGGGCGAAGATCCGGCTGGACCGGTACTCCTGGCAGGCCGTCACCGAATCGCTCGGCTCCGTCGAGGACCCCTTGGCGCGGGCCGTGCTCTGGGAGAACGCCCGCGACCTGGTGCTGGACGCCGAACTCGCGCCCACCGCCTACCTGGAGCTGGTCGCCGCCCACCTGCCCGCCGAGACCGAGGACACCATCGTCAGCGCGGTGCTGGCCTTCGCCCGCGCGAGCGTCGTCCGCTGCTTCCTGGCCCCGGCCGACCGCCCGGCGGCGGACCTCCTGCTCGGCCGGGTCTGCCGTGAGCTGCTGGCCCGCCCGGACGCGGGGGAGAGCATCCGGCTGGTGGCGCTGCGCGGCGCGATCGACAGTGCGGACCTCGACACCGACCTCGACCGGCTGCACTCCTACCTCGCGGACGGCGGCCCCGACGGCAAGCTCGGCACCGAGACGCGGTGGGCCGTGCTGGCGCGGCTCGCGGCGGCGGGGGTGGTCGACGAGGAGCGGATCGCCGCCGAGTTCGCCGCCGACCCGAGCAACAGCGCGGAGGAGGGCGCCGTCCGGGCCCGCGCCGCGCTGCCCACGCCGGAGGTGAAGGAGCGGGTCTGGAAGCAGCTGTTCAGCGACGGCGAGCTCTCCAACTCGCTGCTGCGGGCGGCCGCGGAGGGGTTCTGGGAGTCCGGTGCCCCGCAGCTCCAGGAGGAGTACGCGCGGCGGTACTTCGCCGAGATCCCGGGCACCGGGTGGCGGGGCGACATCGTCGCCAGAGTGCTCGGCAGCCGGCTCTTCCCGGGCGGACAGGTCGGGGCGGGGACGGTCCGCGCGGCCGAGGAGTGCCTGAGCCGGGACGAGCTGACGCCCGCGCTGCGCCGGGGGCTGGCCGACCAGCTGGACGACCTGCGGCGGGCCGTCCGGGTCCGGGCCCGCGACCGGGCGCCGCACGGCAGTGACCGGGCCGGGGACGGCCGGGACCGGGCCAGCGCCTGACGGGTCAGCCGAAGATGCCCCGGATCGCCAGCGCACGCGGGTGGACCAGGGCGAACGCCGAGGCGGTCCAGCTCTCCTGGGGCTGGGCCGCCTTCCCGGCCGGTGCGCCGGTGCCGGTGCCGGTCCGCCGGACGCCGCGGACGCCGAAGCTGTACTCGCCGGGCTCGATGTCCTGCCCGGCGGGCACGGTGAAGCGGTAGACCAGGGTGCCGCGCTCCTGGAGGACGGTCACCACCGTGCCGGGGAGGCTGCTCCACGGCGTGGTGCCCGGCAGGGCCTCGGGCCGCTCAAGGCG
This sequence comes from Kitasatospora kazusensis, assembly GCF_039529945.1. Taxonomy (NCBI): domain Bacteria; kingdom Bacillati; phylum Actinomycetota; class Actinomycetes; order Kitasatosporales; family Streptomycetaceae; genus Kitasatospora; species Kitasatospora kazusensis. Next base: position 171,728 of record NZ_BAAANT010000011.1, read on the forward strand.
CAGCTCCACCTGGAGGGCGGTGAGCGGCTCGCCGACCCGCAGGGTCACGGTGTGCCGGGTGCCGGAGGGGCCGAGCAGATCGCGGACGGCCTTGCCGGCCAGCCCCTCCTGCGGGGGGTTGACCGGGGGCTTCACCGGGGGAGCGGTCGGCTGCGTGGGTGTGGGCGTGGGCGTCGGTGCGACCGGCACCCGCGGGGGGCCGGAGGGCGGCGACGTGACGGGTGCCGCGGGCGTGGCCGGGGCGGACGGCGGGGCGGCCGCCATGACCGGCGGCGCCGGGAAGGCCGGCGACGGGGACGACACCGGGACCGACGGGCGCGCGGTCGGAGCGTGGCCGGCCTGGGCCTGGGCCGTGCGGGTGGGGGCGGCCGGGGAGGGCGAGGCCGCCGGTGTGCCGGGCCTGCCGGTGCCCTGGGGGTCGCCGGTCGCGGCGGTCGGGCCCATGGTCGGACGCGGCGTCAGCTGCGCCGCGGCCTCCGGGGTCGGCAGCGGCGGCAGGCTGCTGTCCGGGGTGATGACACCGGGGTGACGCCCGATCTGCTGCTGCGCGGTGACCAGCCAGGTGGTGGCGGCGCTGATGCCGACGACGGTGGACATCGCCATGGCCGCCCCGGAGAACCGGAGGCTGGGCAGCGCGAACCGCCCGCCGAGCGGCCTCGGCCGGCCGTGCCGCGCGGGCCGGGCATCCGCCCGTGCCCTGTCGGTGTCCTCCCGGATCGCCATCCCGACCCCCTCCCGGTCTCCCGCGCTCGGTCTCCTGCGCCCTGCCGGTCCGCTGCGCTCTGCTGGTCCGCCCTCCGCGCCGTCCGGGCGGCCCGCACCGCCCGGCGGTCCGCGGGGGAGGCCGGGTGAGCGTGCGGGCGTGCGGGCGGTGGCGGTACTTGGACAGTCGCATGAGATTACCAGCGCCGGGCCGGGCCGCTGCCAGTCAGGTGCGCGCCGATCGATGGAAGGACTCCCGTAGCGTGCCCGACAATTGACGATCTATCTGATCGGGTGCCGATCCGCTCCGGTCCGGCCGGGGTGGCCGGGGTTGCAACCTCCTGCAACCTTTGCCGACGGCCACGGAGTGCAGCACGCTGGCCCCCAACCCCAGCCGCCTCGGAGAGACCGTCATGCCGCGCGAACCGCTGTCAGCTGCCTCGCCCTCGCCGTTCGCCGCCACCCCCACGGGCGGCGAGGCGGGTCTCTCCGCTGCCGTACCGGCTCTGGTGGAGGAGGTTCTGACGCTGCGGATCGCGCTGGACCAGGATCTGGTCGGAGAGGTGCGTACCCGTTTCCGGTACGATCCCGAGCGCCCGTACGAGGTGCTGCTCACCTTTCACGTAGGGCGGTCGGACGAGGCGGACTGGGTGTTCTCCCGCGAGCTGCTCCGGGACGGGCTGCGCGGCCTGAGCGGGCAGGGTGACGTCAAGCTGTGGCCCGCGTACTGTCCCTGTCATGGCTCGACCCTGCACATGGCGCTCGAATCCCCTTACGGGAGCGCGCTGTTGGAGGTTTCCAAGCCGAGCGTGCAGGACTGGCTGGCGCGTACCTACAGCTGCGTCTCGGAGGCCACCGAGGCCTCGGCGGGCCCGACCGACGCCCAGCTGGCCGCACTGCTGACGGGCTGACCGCCCGGCGCCTGACTCCCCGGCGCCTGACCCCCTGGCGCCTGCCCGCCCGTCGTCCGCCCGCCCGCCGTCCGGGCACCCGGTATCCGGTCGCTCCCGCCCGCCCCGCCCGGTAGCAGGCGGGTGCCGGCCAGCAGCCCGGCGCGCAGCTCCCGCACTCCTGGCCCGGAGGAGCCCGGCAGCAGGTCGTACGGGTCGGCGGGGCCCGTCACCGAGACCTCGGCGGAGTGGGCGAGCCGGTACGGGCGGTGGTCGAGCAGCCCGCCGAGGTAGCGCCGCAGCCGGGAGATCTCGGCGCGGACGGTCACGGTGCGGGCGGGATCGCCGAACAGGGCGTCGGCGAGCTGGGCGGCACTGCGGCCCTCACGGTGCACCGCGAGCAGCAGCAGGAGTTCGGCGTGGCGCGGGCTGAGGATGTGCGACCAGCTGCCGGCCGCCCCGGAGACCTGGAGCTCCGGACGGTCCGGGGCCCGCAGGTCGAGCCGGATCCGGGCACCGCCGGCCTGCTCGCTGACGGCCTCCGCCGAGGTGCTCAGCGGCCGGATCAGCCAGCCGTCGGCCAGCGGTTCGACCGCGCACTCGCCGAGCGAGGGCAGCCAGTGCACCGAGGAGGAGCCCCAGCCCCGGGCCGGCAGCCGCAGCCGGGGCACGGCCGGCAGGCCCATGGTGGCGGCGGTCCAGCCGGCGCTGTCCACCACGATGGCGGGTTCGCCGATCCGGGCCAGCAGCGGCGCCGCGACGGTGCGCAGCTGGTGCAGATCCTCCAGCCGGCGGGCCCGCAACTCGGCCTCGGCCAACCGCGCTGCGGTGATGGCGAGTTGGAACAGGTACGGCGCCATCGAGCGGGCCGGCCCGCTGAGGTTGACCACGCCCGCGAGCCGCCCGGTGTGCGGCTCGTGGACGGGCGCCGCCACACAGGTCCAGCCCCGGTGGCTGCGCAGGTAGTGCTCGGCGGAGTGCACCCGCATCGGGCGGCCGGTGCGCAGGGCGGTGCCGATGCCGTTGGTGCCGACCTCGTCCTCGGCCCAGCGCGCGCCGCTGTTGAAGCCGATGTCGTCGGCCGTCCGGCGCAGCCGCCGTTCGCCCTCGTGCCAGAGCACGTGACCGTCGGCGTCGGCCACCGCGAGGATCAGCGGGGTGGCGTTCTCGGCGGGTAGCAGGGTGGAGCGGAGCACCGGCAGGATCTCGGTGAGCCGGGTCGCCTGCCGCCGGTGTTCGAGTTCGGCGGTGCTCAGCCGGGGCACGTCGCGGCCGCGCTCGGGGTCGAGGCCGAGCCGGCGCAGCCGCTCCCAGGAGTCGCCGATCTCGGGCCGGGGCCCGTCCGCCGTGCCGTCGGCCGCCGCCGGGTCGGCCGGGGCCGCGCCGTCCGTGGCGTCGCCGTCGGCACTGCCGCCGCCCGTGGCCGGTGCGCGGCGTGCCGTCCAAGGGCTGTTCAGCACTCCGTCTCCCCGTCGAGTCGTATCGAACGATCCGCAGATGTCGGACACAGGGTACGGCCGCATGGCTGGAAGATGACGGAGTTGCCGAAGTCTTGGCAAGCGCCGGGCCCGGCCGGGGACGCTGATCGGTTCGGCAGCCGCCGGATACTCCGTCAGTTCGCCGTTCCGGCGGGGGCCGTCCGCGTCGGCGGCAGCTCGCCCGCCCGGGGCGGATCGGCGCCGGGGACGGCGCAGGTGAGCGCGGCTACCCGGGCGGCGTACCCGCAGGCGGCCTCCACCGCCGCCGTGGTGAGTGAGTCGAGCCGCCCGCCGAGCAGACCGGCGGCGCCGAGGTGGTGCAGCAGCCCGGCGGTGAACGCGTCCCCCGCGCCGACGGTGTCGGCGACCTCGACCCGCAGCGCGGGGACGGTGATCCGTACGCCGTCGAGCGAGGCGAGCGCGCCGTCCGCGCCGAGGGTGACCACCACCAGCCGGACGCCGGCCCGGTGCCACTGGTCGCAGGCCTGCTCCGGGGAAGTGCCGGGGAGCAGCACGGCGAGGTCGTCGGCGGACAGCCGGAGCACGTCCGCGAGTGCGCACCAGCGGGCGAGCCGGTCGCGGTAGCGGGCGGGGGCGACCAGCAGCGGGCGGACGTTCGGGTCGATCGAGACGGTGGCCCGGTCGACGGCCCGCGCCAGGAACTCCTCGACGGCCGCCGCGCCCGGCTCGCGGACGAGGGCGAGCGAGCCGGTGTGCACGCAGTCGGTGTCCGTCAGCGGTACGCCGGCCAGCTCGGCCGGGTCCCACTGCCAGTCGGCGGCGGCCTCGGCGTGGAAGGAGTAGGCCGCCTCGCCGTGCGGCGAGAGCTCGGCGACGGCGAGGGTGCTGGGCTCGGCGGCGCGGACGCTGTGGGTGAGGTCCACCCCGGCGGAGGCCAGCCGCTCGCGGAACAGCCGCCCGAACACGTCGTCGGAGAACCGGCCCAGGAAGCGCGTCGGCGTCCCCAGTCGGGCCAGCGCGACGGCGGTGTTGGCCGGACCGCCGCCGGCCTGCACCCGCAGTGTCAGCCCGTCGGCGGCGGCGTGCGGGGGTTCGACGAACGCGTCGGCGACGGACTCGCCGAGGACGGTGATCCGGTGGGCGGTCACGGTGGGGTCTCCCCGGTCGGTGGGTCGTCGGCTGTCCCGACACAGGGTACGGCTCGGGCGGCCTGCGGCCCGCCCGAGCCCCTGGGTGGGCCCTACTTGAACGGGTGCATGGGTGCGGCGCCGTCACTCCCGGTTTCGCGCAGTTCCCCGCGCCCCTGGGTGGGCCCCGGACTGTGGGCCCTGACTGTCGGGTTCAGCGGTGGGCTTCGCCCTGGGCGGCTTCGACGGTGCGGTGGAGTTCGGTGGTGGCGTGCAGGGCGGTCGAGCCGGCCAGGGCGAGGCACGCGGCCAGGGCCAGGGCGGCGGCCGTGCGGGCCGGGGCGGCGCGGCGCGGTGAGGGGGGCGGGGCGAGCAGGGCCGCGACTCGGCGGGGGACGGGGCCGGTGTGGGCGGCGGGGGCGAGCCCGGGGCGGTGCGGCCGGGGAGCCCGCGCAGCGGCCAACGCGGCGCGCCCGACCGCGCGGGCGGTGAGGGCGCGGTCGCCGGTGGCGCGGGCGGCGTTCTCGTCGGCCCAGCGTTCGAGGTGGTAGCCGAGGGGGGTGCGCAGTCCGCGCAGGGCGGGGTGCAGGACGGCGGTGTACTCGGCGAGGGCGAGGAAGACGTGGTGCCGGGCGGTCAGGTGGGCCCGTTCGTGGGCGAGCAGCGCCGCGCGCTCCGGGCCGTCGAGGGCCCGCAGCATCCCGGTGGTGACCACGATCCGTCCGGGCTGCCAGGGCAGGCCCGGCAGGGCGAAGGCCTCGGCCCGCTCGTCCTCCAGGACGGTGAGCTGTCCGGCCGCCGCCGCGCGGGCGGCCGTGGCCCGCGCGCGGCGCAGGTCGGCGTACTGCCGGTGGGCGGCGCGCAGGGCCAGCCCGGTGACGGCGAGCAGGCCGAGGGCGGCGGCGCCCGCGGTCCAGGGGGAGCCGTCGGGCAGCCAGTGCGGCGAGAGGTGGCCGAGGGCGGCCACCGGCGGGAGCCGGAGCAGCCCGGCCAGGGTGAGCAGGGCGAGCGAGACGGCGGTGGCACCGCCGAGGGCCGCGGCGGTGCCGGCCAGTACCCAGGAGGCGGTGCGCGGGGCGAGCGCCTCGGCGAGGCGGCGGGCCAGCGGGGCGGCGAGGAAGGGGAGGAGCAGTGGTGCCCAGACGGTGAAGGTCACGAGGCTTCCCCCAGGAGTTCGCGGAGCAGCCGCTCGTCGTCGTCGGAGAGGTCGGAGACGAAGCGGGCGAGCACCGTCGAGCGGTCCTCCCCGCTCTCCAGTTCGCTGCGCATCCGGCGGGCGGCCAGCCCGGCCTGGTCCTCGACGGTCGGGGTGTAGGCGAAGCCCCGGCCGGCCTTGGTGCGTCCGACCGTCCCCTTGTCGTGCAGCCGGGCCAGGATGGTGGCGATGGTGGTCCGCGCGAGGCCGTCGCCGAGTGCGGTCTGCACGTCCTGCGGGGTCAGCGGTGTGCGGGCGGCCCAGAGCGCGGCCAGCACCTGGGCTTCGAGTTCCCCCGCGTGGCGGCGGGCCTGCGGCAGTTCCGGCATGTCGACGCACCCTCCCTCTATCGTCTACAGTCCCGTAGACCGTCTACATCACTGTAGACGGTCGAGGCGGGCCCGGTGGGGCCGCCTCCAAAGTACGGGAGGTCCGCCAACCTTGCTCCAGTCATCCACCCTGCTCTCGGTGAACGTGCTCGACGCCTCGTCCCTGCTCGCCGCGTTCGGCGCGCTCGGGGTCGCCGTGATCATGTTCGCGGAGACCGGCCTGCTGGTCGGGTTCTTCCTGCCCGGCGACTCGCTGCTGTTCACCGCCGGCCTGCTCTGTGTCCCCGGCGCCACCTCAGGGCCGCAGCTCCAGCTGGCCCAGGTGATCCCCGCCGCCCTGGCGGGCGCGCTCATCGGCGCCCAGGTCGGCTACGTCATCGGCCGCCGCGGCGGCCGGGCGCTGCTCGCCCGGTCCGGCAACAAGAGCCTGCACAAGGGCGCCGAGCGGGCCGAGGAGCTGCTGGCGAAGTACGGCCACGGCAAGGCGATCGTGCTGGCCCGCTTCATCCCGGTGGTGCGTACGGTGCTCAACCCGCTGGCCGGCGTGCTGGACGTGCCGGTCCGGACGTTCACGCTCTGGCAGGTGGTCGGCGGCACGGTCTGGACGGTCGGCGTGGTGCTCGCCGGTTACGGCCTGGGCTCGTCGGTGCCCAATATCGACCATTACCTGCTACCTATCATCGGTCTGGTAGTAGTTGTCTCCGTGATCCCCATTGTTCTCGAACTGCTCAAGGCCCGCCGCAACGGTGGTGGCGCCCAGTGAGCCCGGTACTTCTCGCGTACGACGGCAGCGGAATCGACGGCGGCCTGTACACCCGGGTCATCGGCTGGGCCCACAGCGCCCCGGACTGGCTCGACCAGCTGATCAGGATCTGGTCGGACCTCGGCCTCGGCCTGTTCGCGGTCTTCATGCTGTACGCCTGGTGGCAGGCGCGCCGCGCCGACTCGGTGGTGCTGGCCCGGGTGCTGGCCGCGCCGGTGATCGTGGTCGCCGCCTACGCGGCCAACTCGGTGCTGAAGAGCCTGGTCACCGAGGTCCGGCCGTGCCAGCAGCTGCCCGGCAGCATCACCGTGGAGACCTGCCCGGCCGCCGGTGACTGGTCCTTCCCGAGCAACCACTCGGTGATCGCCTTCGCCGCCGCGACCGCGCTGCTGTTCGCGTACCGCAGGCTCGGCTGGGCCGCGATGGTCGCGGCCGCGCTGATGGCCGCCTCGCGGGTCTGGATCGGCGTGCACTACCCCCACGACGTGGTGGTCGGCGCGCTGGTCGGCGTCCTGGTGGCCGTCCCGCTCGCGCTGCTGGCGGGCAGGGCGGCGCCGCTGGTGGACCGGCTGCGCGGCGGTCCGCTGGCCGCGCTGCTGGGCGCGGGCCCGGCGTCCGTGCCGGAGCTGCGCGGCCGCTGATCCGGGCTGGGCCGGGACGGTCCCTTGTGCGGCCTGCCGCGCGGGGAGAGCATGTGAGCCGGACGAGGGAACTCCCCCGTCCGGCTCTGCCGTTGTCGCACCGCCTGCGGAGGGACGCCTCATGCCGTACCGCCTCGACATCACTCAGGGAGACTGGCCCGCCGAGGAGTTCGCGAAGGGGGTCGAGGGCATCCTGGCCGAGAGCATGGTGCTGACCCTCGCCACCGCCGGGCCCGAACTCGGCCCGCACGCCAACCTCGCGTTCTTCGCGTACGACGGCGATCTCGTCCTCTACTTCGTCAGCGAGCGCTCGACCCGGCACAGCCTGCACCTCGCCGAGGAGGCCCGGGCCGCCGCCACCGTCTTCCTGCCGCCGCCGGTCTTCGGCGAGCAGCTGCGCGGGGTGCAGCTGACCGGCAGCGCCGGTGTGGCCTGGGGCCGGCAGGCGGAGGCGGCGCTGGCCGCGTACCAGGGCCGGTACCCGGCCTTCGCCCGGGACCCGGAGGTCCGGGAGCAGTTCCTCACCGGCGGCGGGGCGGCGGCGCTGTACCGGTTCCAGGTCGAGGAGCTGACGGCCGTGGACGAACCGCACTTCGGCCGGCGCAACTACCTGCGGGCCCGGGTGGTCAGATAGCGGCCGGGCCGGCTGGACAACGGGGGTCAGGTTGTACATACAACTTTTGACAGGCGGTTAATCTCCAGGATGCCGCTCGGACGCCTTGCCGACACCTGGGCGTCCGAGCCTGTCCGCATGAGAGTCATCGTCGTAGGAGCAGGCGTGCTCGGCACCATGCACGCCTGGCAGGCCGTCGAACGCGGCCACGAGGTCGTCCACCTGGAGCGCGAGACCGAGGCGCGCGGCGCCTCGGTGCGCAACTTCGGCCTGGTCTGGGTCAGCGGCCGGGCCGGTGGCGAGGAACTCGCCACCGCGCAGCGGGCCCGCGAGCTGTGGGAGGGGATCGGCAGCCGCGTCCCCGGGCTGTACTTCCGGGCCAACGGCTCGCTCACCGTCGTCCGCACCGAGGCCGAACTCGCCGTCGCCGAGCAGGCGCTGACCCGGCCCGACGCCGCCGAGCGCGGCTACCGGCTGCTGGACGCCGCCGAGACCCGGGCCCTGAACCCCGCGCTGCGCGGCGACTTCCTCGGGGCGCTCGCCTGCTCCCGGGACGCCGCCGTCGAGCCCCGGCTCGCCCAGCCCGCGCTGCGCGCGGCGCTGGAGGCCTCCGGCCGCTACACCTTCGTCCCCGGGCGCGAGGTCCGCGAGGTGATCGGCGAGAACGCCGTCCGCGACGACCACGGCCAGCTGCACCAGGGCGACCTGGTGGTGCTCTGCACCGGCGCCTGGCTCGGCGGCCTGGTCCGCGAGCTGGCGCCCGAACTGCCGGTCCGCAAGGTCCGGTTGCAGATGATGCAGACCGACCCGCTGGGCGAGCCGCTCACCACCTCGGTCGCCGACGGCGACAGCTTCCGCTACTACCCCGCCTTCGCCGGGACGGCGCTGGACTCGCTCCGGGAGAACCAGCCGCAGCCGCCGGTCGCCGCCGAGCACAAGATGCAGCTGCTGATGGTCCAGCGCCAGGACGGCGGCCTGACCATCGGCGACACCCACGAGTACGAGCACCCGTTCGCCTTCGACGTGGACGAGGACCCGTACGAGCACCTGGCCGGCGTCGCCGAGGAGCTGCTCGGCCGCCCGCTGCCCCGGATCCGCCGCCGCTGGGCCGGCGTGTACGCCCAGACCGTCGACACCACCCGGGTCGTCCACCGCGAGCAGGTCCGGGACGGCGTCTGGCTGGTCACCGGGCCCGGCGGCCGCGGCATGACCTGCTCCCCGGCGATCGCCGAGACCACCGCCCGACTCCTGAACCTCTAGGGACACCCGCAATGACTACTGACATCCGCCTGGTCGTGCTGGACATGGCCGGTACCACCGTCGCCGACGACGGCCTGGTCGAGCGCGCCTTCCAGGCCGCCGCCGACGCGCTCGGCGTCGAGGCCGGCAGCGCCGAGCACCAGCGCATGCTGGAGCACGTCCGCCTCACCATGGGCGAGTCCAAGATCACCGTCTTCCGCCACCTGTTCGGCACCGAGGAGCGTGCCCAGCTCGCCAACGCCGCCTTCGAGGGCGCGTACCACGACCTGGTCGACGGCGGCCTCTGCGCCCCGCTGCCCGGCGCCGCCGAGGCCATCGAGGGGCTGCGCTCCTCGGGCCGCAAGGTCGTCCTCACCACCGGCTTCTCGCGGGCCACCCAGGACCGGATCCTGAACGCCCTCGGCTGGCAGGACATCGCCGACCTGACGCTCTGCCCGGCCGACGCCGGCCGCGGCCGCCCGTACCCGGACATGGTGCTCGCCGCGCTGCTGCGCACGCAGACCGACTCCGTCCGGCAGATCGCGGTGGCCGGTGACACCGGCTACGACATGCTCACCGGCACCCGGTCCGGCGCGAGCGTGGTCGCGGGCGTGCTCACCGGCGCCCACGCCGAGGAGCGCCTGCGGGCGGACGGCGCCACCCACGTCCTCGCCTCGATCGCCGACCTGCCGGGCGTGCTCGGGCTCTGACCCGGCCGCCCGCCCGGCCGGATGCACCGTGCCCCGGCCGGTCCGCAGCAGCGGACCGGCCGGGGCTCTTCCGTGCACCCGCCTCCGGGTCAGTGCACGGTGCCCGCATAGCGCTGGAGGAAGCGGGTGCCCGTGCTCGCCGTCACCGTGACGATCAAGGCGGGCGGTCAGGGGGCGCCGGGGAGGACAAAACCTCGGGTGGGACCGGTTCTGCCGGGAATACCGGTGGTGGCCGCCCGGACTTCGTCCGTGATGTCCAGCCGGGTGAGGGGATCGGTCCCGTCGTACACCCGCCATTCCCCCTCAGGGTGGTCCGGGTCCTGCGGGGCGGCAACCCCTCGCAGACCCCGGCGGCGAAGTGCGCTCGCCACCTGCTCGGCTTCGTCCTCGCCCATCCGTCCCGCCCTTTCGTGTTGGGTGAGGCTCAGGCTAGCGGGGTCACATGCCCCTGCTCGCACCATCGCCGCCACCGGCACCGCCGGAGCAGTGAGATGCGCACCCTCCCGGGTTGATCGGTCCGCACCCGCCGGGCACGGGTGTGTGGGAGCACTGCGCGGCCACCGTCACCAGGGCGCGGGTCGGGCCGGTCCACAACTCGTGGTCGGGCCTGTACCCGGCCTCCTCGATCAAGGCAACGGTCCGGGTGAGGGCCGCCTCGTCGTGGCGCTCCGGGTCGGGACGCTCCGGGTAGTGGTGGACGAAACCGCCCAGCCGGCTGAACAGTTCGGCGTACGTGCGGGTGTGCAGGATGAGCGCGTGCCAACCCTCGTCCACGACGTTGGACGGGGTGATCCGCACCTGGGGGAACGTGCGGGCGGTGACGACGAACTTGAGCGCTTCGGTCACGATGCGCTCAGCCATGTCTGCCGCCATGCCGGGGTTGTTGTCCAGGACGGTGAAGACCACGCCGTCGAACTGGGCAGGGTTGAGCAGGCCGTGGGCGTCGGGACAGGTGTCGCCCTGCGGGTGTTCGGTCGGTGTGCTCATACTGGTGACTCCTCACATCGTGGCGGACCGGACCACCCATCGGTGTCCGGGCTCTCGGTGCTGCGGAGCCCGCTCCGGCCGGCTGCCTGCCAGGGATGACGGCCGGAGCGGGAGTCATGGGGAAGTGCGGTTGACCTGTGTCAGAGCGAGCAGCCATGGCCGGCGCTGATCACGACGGCTCCTTCTCGGGGATCATCAGCCACGGCACCTCGGCGACGTGCGCGAAGCTGCGGTGGTCCTGGTGCTCCCGGAGGTGTTCGAACGGCCAGCGCTGCGCTTCCTGGAAGTCCGCGGCCACGGGCCCTTCCGCGCCGCACGATCTGCCGTCTTCCTCCTCCCCGAGGCAGCGGAACATGTGCCGGGTCGGCGGCGCGTCAGGCGCGTTGTCGTGACGGATGGTCCAGTTCAGAAACCGGTACCGCTTGCGAATGGCCAAAGGTGCGCCTTTCCTCGTTCGCTGGAGCCCCACGGGCCGTCCCTGTGCCCACCACGGGACCGGCGGGGCAGCCCAGTCCGAGCCCGTCGAACGCCTCCGCGAATCCCCCGGGCCGAACGCCAGGGCTGCATGCGGGTCCATCAGTCTTCCTGCCGGGCGCAGTTGGCGCAGGTGCAGGGCGGCCAGCCGACTGGCAGGCGTGCACTCACGCGGTGGCTCAGCTCGGAGTCGTACTCTTCCTGCGGGTTACTCCCCGCAAGCTGCCTGCGCTGCTCGGCCTTCCAGTCGTCGTACGTCATTGCCAAGGCCGTTCACCTCCGGTCACCGCATCGCTCGGATTGCCGACCCCCTGATGGTGTCCCGTCCAACCGAACCAGTGCGACGACGGGAAGGCGTCTTTCGGGTGTCCTGGCAAGGTGTCATTTAGGTGTCGTTGGAAGACGTTTGGACATACCTTGGAGTCATGACGACGCCTAACGAGACGTTGCGGGCCGTACGGCTTGGCCTGCGTCTGAGTCAGGATGAGTTCGCGAAGCGCCTGCGCGCGGTGGGCACGGAGCAAGGGGAGCCCAACGAAGCGAGCAAGCGGCTTGTCCAGCGCTGGGAATCGGGGGAGGTGCGGGTCCCTCGGCCGGTGTACGTTCGTGCTCTTGAGGCGGCCACGAAGCTCCCTGTCGACCGCCTCGGGTTCGATTCAGCACAGCTACCGTCCGGGGTCACCCGCGACGGCACAGGAGGGTACGACATGGCCAGCAGTGAGCCGGGAGTCCCGGTGCAGGCGGCACCCGCGCCAGTGGGCGAGGACTACTCCGGGGTATGGCTGAGCCGGTACGAGTTCTACAGCAGCAGCCGGGACGGGACGTTCACGGGGCTGCACCACGTCATCCTGACGCAGCACGGGAATCGCATCACGGGTCAGTCTTTGCCCGGTGCTTCGTCCAACCCTGACTCCCCGCTCTCACTCGACCTGACGTCGGACCGCAACATCGTGACCGGGACTTGGGTCGAACAGACAGCACAGGACGGCTACTACCAGGGCGCCAGGTACCACGGGGCCATTCAGCTTCTGGTTGATCCCACTGGACGGCGGATGTCTGGGAAGTGGGTGGGCTTCGGCAAGGAATTCGACGTGAATACAGGCCCGTGGGAGCTTCGCCTGTTGGACAAGTCGACAGCCGTTGACGTCATCGCGAAGTACAGCACCGCTCCAGTGGAGTAGCCGGCGGCTCGTAAATGCAGAAGGGCCCCGTACCCACCCCGACAGGGGAAGGCATGGGGCCGTTGTGGTCGCGCCGAGTACTACAGCCGGCAAGGACGTCCAGCAGGTGCGGCACAGCCTTGCTGCCGAACAGAACGTCGCCGTCCGTGTCCTCCCCCCGAGGGCAAGCGGCCGGATGTGGTCCACGTCCAGCGCGGACGGCAGGACTCCAGCGCGCACCGTGTGCACATCGCCCACCCGGCCGGGCAGGTGCGCGGTGCAGGGGCCGCCGGTCGGTGCCGAGGTGTCCAGCGTCCTGTCCGCCGCACCTGCGCTGGTACGACTGAGTCGAGTTGGCTGTACAACTGACCCAATTCACGCTTGATGCGGCGGACTTCACATGAACGCGGGATGGCCTGCGGCCGGGGCCGGCGAGAACGTCAGTGACTCGTCCGCAGGTTGAGGACGACCACGCCGACGATCACCAGCGCGATGCCGATCCACTGGAGCCGGCCGAGCTGCTCGCCGAACGCCAGCACGCCGATCCCGGCGACGGCCGCCGTGCCCGCCCCCGACCAGACCGCGTACGCGATCGAGACCGGGATGTGCTTCAGCGCCCGGCCGAGCAGCAGGAAGGAGAGCGCGTAGCCCACCCCCACGCCGAGGCTCGGCCAGAGCCGGCTGAAGCCGTCGGTCAGCTTGAGGCAACTGGTCGCGCAGACCTCACTGGTGATGGCCAGGGCGAGCAGCAGGTACGGCATCAGGCCTGCTGCCGCGCGGCGGTGAGCCCGCTGAGGAAGGCCAGGTCGGCCTGGACCAGGCTCTCCAGCAGGGTGATCCGCTCGGCGGCGGCGATCGGCACGGTCGAGGGCACGGCCAGGACGGCGCAGCCCGCCGCGTGCGCGGAGGCGACGCCGGTCGGGGTGTCCTCGACGGCCACGCAGTCGGCCGGCGCGAACCCGAGGCGGGCGGCGGCGGCCAGGTAGGGGGCCGGGTCGGGCTTGGTGAGCTCGGTGTCCTCGGCGGCGAGCGTGGTGGCGAACCACTCGCGGCCCAGGGTGCCGAGCACCAGGTCGACCACCTGACGCGGCGAGGCCGACACCAGGGCGGCGGGCACCCCCGCGTCGCGCAGCTCGGCGAGCAGGGCGAGCGCACCGGGGCGCGGCACGACCTCGGCGGCCACCCGGCTGCTGAACGAGGCGTGCAGCACCCCGGCCAGCTCCGCCTCGGTCCGGGCCGTCCCGCTGACGCGGTGCAGGTGGGCGGCGGTGTGCTCGACGGCCCGGCCGAGGATCTCCGGCATGTCGGCGTCGGTGAGCGTCAGGTCCAGCTCGGCGGCGAGCTCGGCGGTGGCCTCCAGCCAGAGGTGTTCGGTGTCGACGAGGGTGCCGTCCATGTCGAACAGGACGGCCGAGGGGTAGGAAGGCATGGCGGTACCTTTGGTCATCGGGTCAGGCGGTGCGGCGGTCGACCAGCACCGGGCGGTCCGGCAGCGTGAGGTGGGCGGTGCCACCGACGGGCAGCGCGGCGGCGGCCTCGGTCGGCAGGTCGGCCTTGACCTCGGTGCCGTCGGACAGCCGTACGGTCAGCCGGGTGACGCTGCCCAGGAACGAGGCGCCGACGACCAGCGCCTCGCCGCGCTCGGCCGGCGTCAGGCCGACGTTCTCCGGCCGCACCAGAACGTGCAGTTCACCGTCGGCGGGGAGCACGCCGTCGACCGGGAACTGACGGCCGAGGACGGCGACGCCCTGGCCCGAGCGCTCGCACGGGATGCGGCTCATGGTGCCGACGAACTCCGCGACGAACGCGGTGGCCGGGCGGGCGTACAGCTCCTGCGGGGAGGCGCACTGCTCCAGGCGGCCCGCGCGCAGCACGGCGACCCGGTCGGCCATCGAGAGGGCCTCCTCCTGGTCGTGCGTGACGAACAGGGTGGTGATGCCGAGCTCCTGCTGCAGGCGGCGGATCTCGTCCCGGAGGTTGAGCCGGACCTTGGCGTCGAGCGCGGAGAGCGGCTCGTCCAGCAGCAGCACGCGCGGCTGCAGCGCCAGGGCGCGGGCCAGCGCGATGCGCTGCTGCTGGCCGCCGGACATCTGGTGCGGGTAGCGGTCGGCGTGCTGCGGCAGGCCGACCAGCTCCAGCAGCTCCAGCGCGCGCTTGCGGCGCTTGGACTTGTCGGTGCCGCGCATCTTCAGGCCGAAGGAGACGTTGTCGGCGGCGCTCAGGTGCGGGAAGAGGCTGTACGACTGGAACACCATGCCCGCGTCGCGCTTGTGTGCCGGGATCCTGGTGATGTCCTCGCCGTCGACCAGGACCTGGCCCGAGTCGTGCTTCTCGAAGCCGGCCAGGATGCGCAGCGCGGTCGTCTTGCCGCAGCCCGAGGGGCCGAGCAGCGCGAGCAGCTCGCCCGGGTGGACGGTCAGGTCGAGCCCGTCCAGCGCGGTGGTGGCGCCGAACTGGCGGCGCAGCGAACGGAATTCGACGGTCGCGCTGCCGGGGGCGAGGGCCACTCCGGATGCGGGGGCGGTAACCGTGGTCATGGGGGTTCTCCGTGAAGTGCTGAAGATCGCTGAAGATCAGGGACGGGCGGGCTTGCGACCGCGCCGTTCGCGGCCGACGGCCGACAGGGCGAGCAGCAGGACCCAGGCGATCACCAGGCTGAGCACCGAGACGGCGACCGACATCTGGCCGTCGTTCTTGCCCGCCTCGTAGATCCAGACCGAGAAGGGCTGGTAGCCGAGGATCGAGGAGGTGGTGAACTCGCCCAGCACCAGGGCCAGGGTGATGAAGGTGGCGTTCAGCAGCGCGCCGCGCAGGTTCGGCAGCACGACCGTGACGACCGCGCGCGGCCAGCTCGCCCCGCAGTTGCGGGCGGCCTCGACCAGCGTCCGGACGTCCACCCCGCGCAGCCCGGCGTCCAGCGCGCGGTAGGCCAGCGGCAGCGACATCAGCACGTACGCGAGGACCAGGACGACCGGGAAGCTCGGGTTCTGGATCGCGACGATGGTCTGGAAGAACGGGGTGTCGTGCAGGTAGTCCGGCCCCCAGCGCAGCACGCCGATGATGCCGGCGGTGAGCGCGACCACGGGGACGACCAGCGGCAGCGAGCAGACGATCTCGATCACCGTGCGCAGCCGCTGCGAGCCCAGCCGGACCGCGATCAGCGCGGGCACCAGCAGGAGCAGCATCACCACGACGGTGACGGCGGCGAGTTCCAGGGTGAAGGTGAGGCTGTCCAGGAAGCCCGGCGCGCCGAGCAGACCGGTGTACGCCTTGAGCGAGAAGCCGGTGTTGTCGTCGACGCTGAAGATGATCGAGCAGACCATCGGCACCAGGAAGTACGCGCCGGCGATGAGCAGGACGGCCCCCCGGCCCCAACGGATCTTGGACATCAGCTGAGCCATCGGGCACTCCGGCGCTGGAGGGGCAGGTAGACGGCCATCACGATGGCGGCCACCACGATCATGTCGAGACTGAGGGCGAGGGCCACGTTGCCCTGGCCGACCAGCACGTTGCCGGACAGCGCGTCGGCGATGTGCAGGGGGATCAGCGGGATGGAGGCGCCGACCATCGCGGCGGCGGTCGCGTACGCGGCGAAGGCGCTGCCGAAGAGCATCACGTACCCGCCGAGCAGCGAGGGCAGCAGGATCGGCAGTGCGACGTGCCGCCAGTACTGCCAGTTGGTGGCGCCGTTGTTGCTCGCCGCCTCGCGCCACTGCACCCGCAGGCCCTCCAGGGCCGGGGTGATGGTGAGGATCATCAGCGGGATCAGGAAGTACAGGTAGACGATCGTCAGACCGTTGAAGGTGTACAGGCTCCAGCCGTGGCTGGTGAGCTTGAACTGCTTGGTGAGCTCACCGGCGTTGCCGAGGGTGGCGACGAAGGCGAAGGCCAGCGGCACGCCGCCGAAGTTCGCCAGCACGCCGGAGGCGGAGAGCACGGCCTCGCGCATCATCCGGAACCGGGAGGTCACCACGGCCTGGGCGAGCGGCAGTCCGACCAGGACGCCGATCAGCGCGGTGAGCGCCGACAGCTTGATCGAGCCGAGCAGGGCCGTCGAGTAGGCGCCCTGGACCGAGGCGGTCATGTTCGAGGTGGTGAAGGAGCCCGCGCCGGAGGGGGCGTCGGGCGAGAGCGTGAACGCGCCGATGGCGATCGCGATGGCCGGGAGGCCGAAGGCGATCGCGAAGAAGACCAGGAGGGGGAGGGTGGCGAGCCAGGGCCCGCCGGCGGGCCGCAGCCGGCGGCGGGGGGCCGTCCGGTCTGCGAGGGGGTTCTTGGGAGCGGTGCGGGAGCCCCCCGCACCGCCGCCGACGCGAGTGGAATCGCGGTCGGCGGCGGCGGAGGACGGCACCGGGGTGGGAGCCGTGGTCATGATCTCGTTCAGCCCGCGATCGCCGCGGCCCAGCCCTGGGTCACGGCCTTCTTGGCCGCGTCCGTCTGCGCCTGGGTCGGGAAGGTGGTGAACGGCTTGTCGATCGTCGGCAGCTTGGCGACGGAGGCCGCGTCCAGCGTGCCGGCGGTCTTCATGCTGTCGAACAGGGCCGGGGTGGCGTAGCCGGCGAGGAAGCCGTTCTGACCCTCGGCGCTGTAGAGGTACTCCTCCCACAGGCGGGCAGCGGCCGGGTGCGGCGCCCACTTGTTGATGGCCTGGTTGTAGTACTGGGCGTAGCTGCCGTCGGCCGGGATCGTGACCTGCCAGTCGATGCCCTTGGGCTTGAACAGGTCGGTGTAGCCGGCGTTCAGGTAGGACCAGTCGACCGAGATCGGGGTCTCGCCCTTCTCGATGGTCGCCTTGGTGGTCTCGACCGGGTTGAAGTTGCCGGCCTTCTTCAGCTTGCCGAAGAAGTCGATGCCCGGCTGGATGTTGTCCAGCGAGCCACCGTTGGCGAGCGCGGCCGCGTACACGGCGCCGAAGGCGGCACCGGCCTTGGTCGGGTTGCCGTTCAGGCCGACCATGCCCTTGTAGTCGGGCTTCAGCAGGTCCGCGAAGGTCTTCGGGCAGACCGCGACCTTCTTGGCGTCGCAGCCGATCGACATGTAGCCGCCGTAGTCGTTGTACGCGGCGCCGTTCGCGTCCTTCATGGTGGCGGGGATCTTGTCGAACCCGGCGACCTTGTAGGGGGCCAGCAGGCCCTGCGAGGTGGCGCTCAGCGCGAAGGCGGAGCCCAGGTCCACGACGTCGGGCGCGCGGTCCTGGTCCTTGCGGGACGTGATCGCGTTGATCTCGTCCTGGCTGGAGCCGTCCGGGTTCTCGTTCTCGATCTGGATGCCGTACTTGGCGGTGAAGCCGTCCATGATCTTGCCGTAGTTGGCCCAGTCGCGGGGGAGGGTGATGGTGTGCAGCTTCCCCTCCTTCTTCGCGGCGGCGACCAGGGCGTCCATGCCCCCGAAGTCGGCGACCGAGGTGGCGACCTTGGGGTCCTTGGCGCCACCGGCGGCACCGGAGGTCGTCGCGGTCGAGCCGGCGGAGCCGCAGGCGGTGAGGGAGAGCGCGGCGGCGGTCAGCACGGCCGCGAAGGCGGCGGCACGGGCGCGGGGCACGGTCACTGGTCTGTCTCCTGAGTGAGGGGGCGGAGCTGTGGAAGGGCCGAGCGGTGGAAGGTCGAGCTGGTCGAGCTGGTGGAGCTCAGGGCGGAGCGATTTCGAGATGAGGGGGCGTCAGCGGGTTTCCGGCCAAGTTGGCTGTGCAACTTCCCTGACGGGGGTAAGTACGCCGGAGTCCGGTGACGGGAAGGTGAACGGACGCCCCAGACCAGGGGTCGGCTGCGGGAACGGTCGAGGCCGGGCCCGCCCGGGGTGATCTCCAGCGGTTAGAGTCGGCAGTGTCCGCACCGACGCCTGTCGGCACAGGACCCCGGCCCAGGAGGGACTTTGACTGACGTGGCACTGGACCCGGACCGGTCCGTCGGCACGCTCTACCGCAAGGTGGCGGCGGACCTGCGCGAGGCGATCACCTCGGGCTCGTACGGCGAGGCCGGCCGGCTGCCGGCCGAGGGCGCGCTCGCCGAGCGGTACGGGGTCTCCCGGGGCACCGTCCGGCAGGCACTCGCGGTGCTCCGCGCCGACGGCCTGGTCACCTCACGGCGCGGCACCCGACGGGTGGTGCTCGGGAACGCCCGGGTGCAGAGCTTCTCCGAACTGCTCAGCTTCACCCACTGGGCCCGCTCGATGGGCGAGGAGCCCGGCGGCCGCCTGGAGTCCCTCCTCCGGCGCCCCGCCGACGCGGCCGAGCGCGAGCAGCTCCGGCTGGAGCCCGGCGCCGAGGTGTACGTGACGCTGCGCCTGCGCACCCTCTCCGGCACGCCGGTGATGGTCGAGCGCACCGTGTACCCCTCCTGGGTCGGCGAGCTGGTGGCCCAGCTGCCGGCCGACGTGGTCTCGCACACCGAGCCGCTGCGCGAACACGGCATCCTGTTCACCGACGCCGACCACACCATCGACGTGGTCGCCGCCAACGCGGACGACGCCCGCCTCCTCGGCTGCCGCCGGGGCAGCCCGCTGCTCCGCGAGCGCCGCCGCACCACCGACCCCACCGGCATCCCGGTCGAGTGGTCCCAGGACCGCTACCTCCCGGGCACGGTGGCCTTCAGCATCCACAACTCCCTCGCCTCCTCGGCCCTCTCCCGCCACGCCCGGGAAGGCGACTGACCGAGGACCCCGCCCCGCGGTGGTTGCCCGTTCAGGACGGGGTTCCTCCGGGGGCGCGTGGGGGTACCCCCGGCCGAAGGCTGGGGGAGAACTGCGCGACCAGGGCTCTACGAAGGTGCACGGTTGCGCGCGCAGTTCCCCGCGCCCCTGTTGTGGTTGCCCTGAGCTGCACAGTCCCGCGCCCCGCTCGGGTTGCTGTCAGGCGAACACGCGCCAGAGCAACGGCCGGAAGTGCGCGAACGGCGGTGTAGCCGCACCCGCGTCCTTGGCCTGCTCGTCCCAGCGGCGCAGCGCGACCGCGTCGGCCGCGCCGGGCAGTGCCGCGAACGCCGCCGCCTGCTCGGCGTCCATCGGGCCGCCCTGCACCTGGAGGGTGTACTCGGAGGCGGCGGAGAGCCGCTCGCGGTAGCCGGGCTCGGCCGTGCACAGGTAGCGCTTCGCGGCCACGTGCAGCCGGACGGGCTCGGTGACCCCGGGGCCGAACCAGCGGGCCAGCCAGTCGGCGCCGGTGTGGCTGTGCCGGTTGTCCCGGCCCTGCATCAACTCCGTCCCGGTGCCGTCGAAGTGGCCGATGTCGTGCAGCAGGGCCGCCGCGACCAGGTGGTCGGGCGCGCCGGCCGCCTCGGCGAGTGCCCCGGCCTGGAGCATGTGCTGGGCCATCGTGACGGCCTCGCCGAGGTACTCGCCGGCCCCCTCGCCCTCGAAGAGCCCCTCGATCTCGTCGAGGGCGGCCGCCCGCCGGTCGAGCACGGCGAGCGTGCCGGCCAGTGAGTCCAGGTCCGCGTAGCAGCCCTGGAGGTGGCGGCTGCCCTGCTGCTCGAAGGCGGTCCGGGCGTGCAGCAGCCGGACGTTGTCGAAGATCAGGCAGTCGCCGGGGCCGAGGCGGAAGTCCAGCTGGAGCTCCGGCCGCAGCGTGATCGCGGCGAACCGCCGGTACGCGGCGTAGAAGGCGTCCAGCTCGGCGGTGGTGAGGCCCCGGAGCGTACCGATCGAGCGGTTGTTGAACCGGATCTCGCGGATCCGCCCGAGCGCGTCCACGCCGATCAGCGGCTGCTCGGCGCTGAGCTCGGTCGACCGGTCGCGGAAGACGAACGGCACGGGGGTGCGGGTCAGCACCGCGAAGTCGCCGGGCGACTCGGCGCGCAGCAGGGCCGCGGCCCGGAAGCCGTCGACCAGGCCCGAGTCGCCGCCGTCCGACTCGTTGCGCAGGCAGTGCAGCAGCTGGAGGGTGGGTACCGGGTCGCGGTAGGGGTTGTCGGTGTGCGGCGCGATGGCGGCGCTGGTGAACGCCAGGTTGTTCGGGTCGGCCTCGACCCGGACGTCGAACAGCTTGCCGTAGTTGGTCTCCCGGACGTACCCGAAGGTCTCGGCGACCTTCAGCACCTGGCCCTCGGCCTCGGGCACCCCGCGCAGCAGCGCGAACCCGGAGCGCCGCACGGCGCTCAGCACCGCCGCCTGCTCGGCCGGATCCGCCAGGTACGCCGACCACTGCGCCTCGGGGAGGCCGTGCGCGAAGTCCGCGGCCTGCCAGAGCCGCTTGCCCTGTTCGGTCCGGCCGTCGCCCGCGCCGGCCCGGTCGAGCCACTCCAGCGGGTAGCGCGAGCGGTGGCCGTCCGACCAGAGCACCGCCAGCTGCCCGTCGGCCTCGGTGGTCTCGACGGCGGCGAGGTTCTCGGGGAGGTCGGTGATCTGGAACAGCTTCTGCCCGTTGCGCGGGTCGCGGCACCCGTCGCACGGGCAGTTGTCACGCAACCAGTACGGGGAAAGGGACATCGGAGATCCTTCACAGCGCGCGTCTCTTCGCAAAGTTGTACAGACAACTTTGCCTTGGGTACGACTCTGCCGAAGCCCGGCGGGGGCCGGGTGTCGGGCAGGTGAAGCGCAGCCCAACACTTCTCGCGGCGGACCGGGCGGACCGGGCAGACCGGACGAACCAGGCGGACGGGACGCACCGGACGCACCGGACGGACCGGGCCGTCGGCGCTGCCGGGTGGGCGGCGGGCGGCGGGCAGGCCGCCACGGCTCCGCCTGCGGCTCACCGTGCCAGGCGTAGGCTTGACCGGGGTAGCCGGTGTGCGGCCGGGCCCGGGATGTCGGTGATCCTCTGTGACGGTTTTTCTGCTGTCCATCGCCTCGGCGTGCTGCCTCGGGCTGGGGTTCGTGCTCCAGCAGCAGGCGGCGCAGCGGGCGCCGAAGTCCGACATCCTGCACTGGCGGCTGCTGCTCGACCTGGTCCGGATGCCCGAGTGGCTGCTCGGTACCGCGTTCACCACCAGCGGCCTGATCCTCAGCGCCTTCGCCCTGAACAGCGGTGACGTCTCGCTGGTGGAGCCGCTGCTCGCCACCAACCTGCTGTTCGCGATGGCCCTGTCGCGGGTGATCAGCAAGCAGTCCCTGGGCCGGTCGGGCTGGGGCGGGGTGGTGCTGCTGGGGCTCGGTGTGACGGCGTTCATCGTGGCGGGCCGCCCACACGGCGGCGGGCCGGAGGCGGGGCCGCTCCGGTACTGGCTGGTGTTCGGCATCGTGACGGGCCTGGCGCTGCTGATGGTCTCGGCGGCCAAGCGGCTGCCGCTGTTCGAGGAGGCGACCCTGCTCGCGCTCGCGGCCGGTCTGCTCTACGGCCTCCAGGACGCGCTGACCCGGGTCACCACCCAGCGCGTCGACAAGGGCGGGATCGGCCTGGCGCTGGTCAGTTGGCAGCTGTACGTGGTGGTGGCGATCGGGGTGGTGGGCCTGCTGCTGGTGCAGAGCGCCTTCGAGGCGGCGCCGCTCAGGATGTCGCTGCCCGGTCTGACCGCCGCCCAGCCGCTGGCCGGGATCGTCTGCGCGGTCGGCTTCCTGGGGGACCGGTTGCAGGTGACGCCGGGCGCGTTGGCCTGGGAGGCGGCGGGGCTGCTGGCCATCGTGGCGGGTGTGCTGGTGATCGGCCGCCACCCGACCATGCCGGGCGGTACCGGAACCGGCACCGCTCCGGCCGGGCGGCGGGCGGGGTGACCAGCGGTGCCACCCCGGCCGGGCGGCGGGTTCAGCCCGCGAGCGCGTCCGCCCAGGCCAGTTCGGCGGCTTCGGGGCGGTGGTCGGCCCCGGTGGCGTCGGCCAGCGCCGCCAGGACGGCGAGGACGGTCTCCAGCGAGGCGGCCCGGCCGTAGTGGTTGACCCGCAGCATCTCGGCGGCCAGCGCGCCGCCGCCCGCCTGGACGGGGAGCGCCGGGTCGAGCCGGGCGGCCAGTTCGGCGGCGTTCGTGCCCGGCGCGGTACGCAGGGTGGTCGCCACGGGTGCGGCGTCCCGGTCGCGCGGGACGAACGGTGTCAGGGTGCCGAGGTTGCGGACGCCCGCGCGGGTCGCGGCGGCTGCCGCGCGGTGGCGGGCGATGGTGGCCGGGAGGCCGTCCGCCGCGATCCGGTCCAGGCAGGCGCCGAGCGCGAGCATCTCCAACTGCGCGGGGGCGTGCGGCAGCACGGTGCGTCCGGCGTCCGTCCAGCGCTCCTTCCAGTCCAGCAGCGAGAGGTAGGACCGGCGCGGCGCGGCCGGGTTGGCGGCGATCCGGGCCCAGGCGCGTTCGGAGACCGAGACGGCGGAGACCCCGGCCGGCCCGCCCATCGCCTTCTGCCCGCCGATCACGCACAGGTCCACGCCCCACTCGTCGGTGAGCAGCGGTTCGGCGGCCACCGAGGCGACCGCGTCCAGCATCAGCAGCGCGCCGTGCTCCCGCACCACCGCGCCGATCTCGGCGACGGGATTGGTGTTGCCGGTGGCGGCCTCGGCGTGCACCAGCGAGACGAAGTCGATCCCGGGGTGTTCGAGCAGCGCCCGGGCGACCTGCTCCGCCGAGACGGCGCGGTCGAACGGGACGGCCAGGTCGACCACCTCGGCGCCGCAGTCCCGCAGCCAGTTGCCGAAGGTCTGCCCGTACGGCCCGGTGACGATGTTGAGCGCCGTGGAGCCGGGGTGCGCGGCGCCGCGGACGGCGGCCTCCAGCGGCAGCAGCGCCTCGCCCTGCTGGACGATCACGTCGGCGGTGGTGTGCAGCAGGGCCGCCACCTGGTCCTCGATCGCGGCGAACTGCGCTGCGCCGAGCGGCGGGAGGTCGAGGAAGGGGCTCACGGGGGGCTGCCTTTCGGTACGTACGGACACCGTCGCCCAGTCTGCCCCACCCGCCCTGCCGACCGCCCTCGGTAGAGTGCGGGCATGAGCGATGCCGGGGTGCTGCACATCAAGGGGCGGGTGCTGGTCGGGCCCGAGGACGTCCGGGACGAACTGTGGGTGGTCGACGGGCGGGTGACGTTCACCCGGCCCGCCGACGCCGGGGAGGTGCACACCGTCCGGGGGTGGGTGCTGCCCGGCCTGGTGGACGCGCACTGCCACGTCGGCCTGGACGCGCACGGCGCGGTGGACGCCGCGACCAGCGAGAAGCAGGCCGTCACCGACCGTGACGCGGGCACCCTGCTGATCCGCGACGCGGGCTCCGCCGCCGACACCCGCTGGGTGGACGACCGCGAGGACCTGCCCCGGATCATCCGGGCCGGCCGCCACATCGCCCGCACCCGCCGCTACATCCGCGGCTACGCCCACGAGATCGAGCCCGGCGACCTGGCCGCGTACGTCGTCCAGGAGGCCCGGCGCGGCGACGGCTGGGTCAAGCTGGTCGGTGACTGGATCGACCGCGAGCGCGGCGACCTCGCCGCCTGCTGGCCGGGCGACGCGCTGCGTGAGGCGATCGCCGCCGCGCACGCCGAGGGCGCGCGGGTCACGGCGCACTGCTTCGCCGCCGAGTCGCTGCCCGACCTGCTCGCCGCCGGGATCGACTGCGTGGAGCACGCGACCGGGCTGACCGAGGAGCTGATCCCGCA
This sequence comes from Kitasatospora kazusensis, assembly GCF_039529945.1. Classification (NCBI taxonomy): domain Bacteria; kingdom Bacillati; phylum Actinomycetota; class Actinomycetes; order Kitasatosporales; family Streptomycetaceae; genus Kitasatospora; species Kitasatospora kazusensis. The sequence goes on from NZ_BAAANT010000011.1 coordinate 195,496, forward strand.
GTTCGCCGAGCGCGGGGTGGCGATCGTGCCGACCCTGGTCAACATCGCGACCTTCCCCGGGCTGGCCGACGGCGGCCAGGACAAGTTCCCGGCCTGGTCGGCGCACATGCGCCGGCTGCACGAGCGCCGCTACGACACCGTGGGCGCGGCGTACGACGCGGGCATCCCGGTGTTCGTCGGCACGGACGCGGGCGGCTCGCTCGCGCACGGGCTGGTCGCCGACGAGGTCGCCGAACTGGTGAAGGCCGGGCTGCCGGCCGCCGCCGCGCTCTCGGCGGCGAGCTGGGGAGCCCGCGAGTGGCTCGGCCGCGAGGGCCTCACCGAGGGAGCCCCCGCCGACCTGGTGGTGTACGCCGAGGACCCGCGCGCCGACGTCCGGGTGCTGGCCGACCCGCAGTTGGTGGTGCTGCGAGGGCGGATCGTGGCCTGAGGCTGGGCCGATAGGGTGGTGCACATGGCACCGCGACCACTGAACGAGATCGTCGAACCCGGCTGGGCGAAGGCCCTGGAGCCCGTCACCGGACAGGTGGCCGCGATGGGCGACTTCCTGCGCGGCGAGCTGGCCGCAGGACGTACCTACCTGCCCGCCGGGCCCGACGTCCTGCGCGCCTTCCAGCAGCCCTTCGAGTCGGTACGGGTACTGATCATGGGTCAGGACCCGTACCCGACCCCCGGCCACGCCGTCGGGCTGAGCTTCTCGGTGGCGCCGCAGGTGCGGCCGATCCCGGGCAGCCTGATCAACATCTACCGGGAGTACGGGCAGGACCTCGGCTTCCCGCCACCCGCCAACGGCGACCTCACGCCGTGGACGCAGCAGGGGGTGCTGCTGCTCAACCGGGCCCTGACCACCGCGCCCGGCAAGCCGGCGGCGCACCGCGGCAAGGGCTGGGAGGAGGTCACCGAGCAGGCGATCAAGGCGCTGGTCGCCCGCGGCGGCCCGCTGGTGGCGATCCTCTGGGGCCGCGACGCCCGCAACCTGCGCCCGCTGCTCGGCCAGGTACCGGCGATCGAGTCGGCACACCCGAGCCCGATGTCGGCGGACCGCGGCTTCTTCGGCTCCCGGCCCTTCAGCCGCGCGAACGAGCTGCTGGCCGGGCAGGGCGCGCAGCCGGTGGACTGGCGGCTGTCCTGACGACACGCTCGCCCTGATCCGGAGCCGGCAGCCGGGGCATTCCGGCTGTCTCCGGGGCCTCCTGATTCGGCACGCCGAAAAGCGGCGGGGACTGGAAACGGGGCATCAGCCACTGCGCCAGTCCCCGACCCTGCTCAGCTTGTTGTTTAACCTCGCAGGTCACTCGACCTGCTGATCTGCGGTTCTTCCGGGGACAGCACAGGCGGCCGTTCTCCACGCTTCGAGATGTCGAG